>CBFDDY010000040.1:0-12435 GCA_965603705.1 uncultured bacterium
GCAGAGCGAGGAACGAGCGACTATAAGAATTTGCTTTTTCTGTTGATGATGATTTATCCTCAATTTCATCAAATTTTCACCCCCTGAGTATCCATCACCCATAATACAAATAAAAAACAAGTCTAGTCAATAAAAAATCCGCAAGAAAGAGAGAATCTCCTATCAAATCTTGACTCATAAGCCTTAAGGAAGCTGTCAATGTGATGGAAAAGCACCCGATACATAAGTGTGCTGTCCGGATGACGCTGACTATATACTCTGCTCATGGCAGAGATTGTGATTCAAGAAACACGCCAAAAGGATTAGCTGCCTTGTATTCCCCTGTTAGCTGCTAAGCTAGGCTTTAGCCAGATGTTAGAAGATGGAAACTGCTGTTTACTTTCAGAGGGCAAAACAGCAACTTCTCTTTACTGGAAAAGAGATGGATTGAGTATAGCCAGGAGGTTTCCTGAATTGTATTTTTCTCTTGATGTGGTCATATGTAGTTAGAACCTTGATAAGCTCCTCTCGAAGGATATCTACTGGATGATAATTATTTCTTAATTATAATGTTAATATTTTAGTAAAGATTTTGTCAAATATATATTCTATCTAAGTTTTCTAATTCATGCTGTTAGTGCGAGTTTCCCAGGGAAGGTGCCTCGCTAAATTCTTTTAAAAACCAGTATCATCTTTATCTCTTTTTCATGCCGGGTTGGATTATCTCAAAATTTTCCTTTTCTTTTGCATCCTGGACCATGGCACGGACATCTGCCAGAAGCTGCTTGGCATCATAAACAATGCCGTCCTTAATAGTATAAGCTACCCTACCGATACGCTCTGAATGAAATATAACTATTTCCCCAAGCATACCAAACCTATGGGCGAGAGAGTGGATTATTTACTGATTGCTGGTGATGTGGTTGTAAAGAATGAAAAACTCAAGTTACCGGATAAAATTTATTCTGTGGTCAGCAATGATTATGTCGTTGGCCAGGCGAAAGATAAATATTTTGGATTTACTCTTAAGAATTCAATGGATACCGAAATTGCTCTGAGTATTGCTTTGATTGAATGGCTCGAAAAAAATAAATCATTGACATGTACTCTGCAGGATAGAATTGTAGAGCTTAAATCCGAACGATAAATACTTGACAAAACCCATTTTTTGTTATTAAATTGGGCGTCATGAATTATGTAGAGAAATTTTTCCTCAGGTACTGCAAAATTAAATCCGATCTGCATTGCAACTAAAAAACCTTCCTTAAATACTCTTTGAATTCCACATTTTTCTGGAAGCCAGACTTTGTGTTTGATTTCTTTTCTATGGAACCAATTAAAAAGGAGATTATTTTAATAGATAGATCCACTAGTTTTGATGTAAAGCGAGGAGGCTAATGAAAAAAATAAGAATGGTTATTCCCAAGGGCAGAATTTTTAATAAGGTTGCTAAGCTTCTCAATGATGCCAGCATAATGCTGGAGGCCAATGACCGCTATTATATTCCGCATGTTGGGGATTCTGAAATTGAGGCTAAGATAATGAAGCCGCAGAATATTGCCCGGCTGATAGAATTGGGTTCTCATGACATCGGATTTACCGGACATGACTGGATTGTGGAGACGGGATCTCAGGTGGAGGAGATTATGGATCTCCGGTTTGATCCGGTTAAAATCGTGGCTGCTGTTCCTGATAACATAAAAAAAACTCATTTACGAAAAAAAAAGATAATTGTGGCTTCAGAGTATGAAAGGATTGCAAATGATTTTTTATCTAAGGAGAAATATGAATATTTTTTAATTCGCACTTTTGGAGCGACTGAAGCTTATCCTCCTCAGGATGCGGATATGATTATCGACAATATTTCAACCGGCCAAACCCTAAAAGACCATGGTTTAAAAATTATTACAGAAGTTATGACTTCATCCACACGGTTCATTGCCAATAAGGAGGTTTTAAAAGATGTCTGGAAGCGGGAAAAGATCGAAGAATTAAAAATGTTATTTGAGGCGGTCTTAAACGCCAAGGTTAGAGTCATGCTGGAAATGAATGTTCCCAGGGAGAAATTGGAAGAAGTGGTGCGTATCCTGCCCTGCATGCGGGCGCCCACGGTTTCACCCTTATATAGGGAACAGGGATATGCTGTAAAAGTGGCAGTAAAAAGGAAAGAGACTGTTAAGTTGATACCCCGACTGAAAAAACTAGGCGCGTCGGATATCTTGGAATTTGAGTTCAAAAAGGTAGTGGCATGAATATTATTAAAAAAAACATTTTGGAACTGGATGATTATTCTGTGACTCAAGATCTAGACTGTATCAAACTCAACCAGAATGAGTCACCTGAGGATATCTCGGCCGTACTAAAATCAGAGGTGCTGCAAAAACTGGAGGCAACCGGCTGGAACCGTTATCCTGGGGGAGCAGCACAAAGTTTACGGAAGAAGATAGCGGATTATTCTGATTTCCCTGTCGAAGGGATCGTGGTTGGGAATGGTTCGAATGAATTGATACAGACACTGATTTATGCTCTGTGTGATACCGGAGACAGGATCGTCACTGTACAACCGGGTTTCTCTATTTATAAGCGCATTGCCTCAATTATGAACATTGTGACTTTTGAAGTCCCCCTGCAAAATGATTTCAGTTTTGATGTGGATGCCCTGATAGAGGCTGGGAAAAATGCCCGTGTGATGTTTCTTGCCTCTCCCAATAATCCGACAGGTACCTCTTTGTGTAAGGATGAGATCAAGCGAATTGCTGAAAATTTCAGAGGAATACTTGCAGTGGATGAAGCCTATTATGAATTCAGCCGGGAAACCGCCCAGCTCTTGATAAAAGAATTGGATAATTTTGTGATTCTTCGCACATTCTCCAAAGCACTGGGTTTAGCCGGACTTCGACTCGGCTATTTATTGGGAAACAAAAAGATGATAAAACTCCTGAGTAAGGCCCGGTTGCCCTTTTCCGTAGGCATATTCCAGCAGCTGGCCGGTGAGGCTGTTCTGAACAGGAGTGATTTGGTGATAAAGGGTGCCGATAAAGTCATTCGTGAACGGGAGCGGGTTTTCCGGGAATTGGAGAAAATTCCGGGTATAGATCCCATCCCCAGTCAAGCGAATTTTATATTGTTTTCATGCCGGCAGCTGAGTTCCCATGAGGTATTTTCTGCTATGTATGAAGCAGGAGTCTTGATCCGGCATTTTGGCTCTGCACGCCTGGAAAATATACTGCGTGTGACCATTGGAACTTATGAAGAAAACAAGGTGTTTTTACATGAATTGAATCAGGTGATGTCAAGGAGGGTAAAATGAAAGCGGTTCTATTTGATATGGATGGAGTGCTGGTGGATGTCTCTCGTTCCTACCGCTTAGCTGTGCAGCAAACTCTGGAAATTTTCCTCAAGCAGACCATAGATTTTGATGAGATTCAGGCCTACAAAAACCGGGGAGGGCTCAATAATGATTGGGATCTAACGGAATGTATCCTCAGGGAATACGGTAAAACAGTCAAAAAAGAGGTTATCATTGGAGTTTTTCAGCATATTTACCTGGGGAAAGACTTCAATGGTCTTATCAGAAATGAGAAATGGCTGCTTAACCGGCAAATCATGGAGACCATCCGGAGGGAATATCAGATCGGAATTGTTACCGGAAGACCTAGGATGGAGTCCAGTTATGTTTTGGAGAGATTTGAGGTGGGACCTTATTTTTCCGTACTTATCACCATTGACGATGTGCCTGCCCATAAAAACAAACCAGATCCTCTGGGAATTGAACTCGCCTTGAAAGCATTGAGCTTGAAAGAGGCCTATTATTTGGGAGACACGGTGGATGATATGATCGCAGCCAGCCGGGCAGGAGTGATTCCTATCGGTGTTTCTCAGGGAGGGCATGAAACCAAGTTTCAAATAGCACTTCTAAAACAACATGGTGCCTGGAAAGCTCTGACAGATGTAAATTCTATTTTGGAGGTTTTAGTATGAACCGTTCTGCCCATTGGGAAAGGAATACCAGGGAAACACGTATCTCGTCAGAGGTCGGCTTGGATGGCCGGGGAGATGCCCGGATATCTACACCAGTCGGCTTCTTTACCCATATGTTGGAATCTTTTGCCAAGCACGGCCGATTTGATATCCGATTGAATGCTCGGGGAGATATAGAGGTGGATCAGCATCATTTGATAGAGGATATAGGTCTTGTTTTAGGCAAAACATTCGACCTGGCCTTAGGAGACAAACAGGGGATCAACCGGGCCGGTTATTTTGTCTATCCCATGGATGAGGCTCTGGCGGTTGTTGCTGTTGATATCAGTGGCCGTCCCTATCTACAGTATGACATGACTTTTTCACGCAGGTTCTGTGGGGAATTGGATACAGATCTGTTACAAGATTTTTTTCAATCATTCTCGGTTAACTGCCGGGCTAATATTGTGGCGAGGATGCCTTACGGGCGGAGCGACCATCACAAAATAGAAGCGGTTTTTAAAGCCTTTGCCAAGGCCATGCGTATGGCTTGTTCTTTGGATATCAGGGAAATTAAAGATATTCCCAGCACCAAGGGGGTGATCGATCATGATCGGGATTGTTGATTATGGCGCCGGAAACCTTCTTTCTGTCCGCAAGGCCTTTGATTACCTGGGGATGCCGAATAGAGTTTTACAAAATACTCATGAGCTCAAAGCAGTGGAAAAACTGGTTCTGCCTGGAGTTGGTTCTTTTGGCCATGCTATGCATAAGATTATAGAGAAGCAGTGGCTGGATCCCATTAAGGATTGGCTCTGTGCTGACCGCCCCTTTTTGGGAATATGCTTGGGGATGCAGCTTTTGTTTGACGAGAGTGAAGAAACTCCGGATATAGCGGGATTGGAGTTTTTTAAGGGAACCTGCTGCCGTTTCAAAAAAGGGAAGGTTCCGCAGATAGGATGGAATGCCGTTCATATTGATCAGGATAACTGTCTCCTGGAGGGTATTGATTCCGGAGAGTATTTCTATTTTGCCCACACCTATTATGTATGTCCGCAAGGAAGCGATATGCGCTTGGCGCATACATCTTATGGATTGGAATTTACCTCCATTGCTGGAAAAGGCCGGATTTTTGGAGTGCAGTTTCATCCGGAAAAAAGTGGAGAGGCTGGCATGAGACTGCTTAGTAATTGGGGGGAAAAATGTTAACCACCCGTGTGATTCCCTGTTTGGATGTGGAGGATGGCCGTGTGGTCAAAGGCACATGTTTTAAAGATATCAAGGATGCTGGAGATCCGAAGGAATTGGCAGCACTGTATAACCAGCAAGGTGCTGATGAAATCATATTTCTGGATATCGGAGCTACCTACCGCAGCCGTAAGACCATGAAGGATGTGGTGGAAAAAGTGTCCCGTTGTGTGTTTGTACCTTTATCTGTAGGTGGTGGCATCTCAAGTATTGAGGATATGCGAACCCTTTTACAGGCAGGTGCGGATAAGGTTTCGGTATGCTCGGCAGCTCTGAGAGATCCCCAACTTCTCTCTCAAGGAGCCAATATCTTCGGATCGCAGTGTATGGTTTTATCCATTGATGCCAAACGCAGCGGGTCTTCATGGCATGCCTATATTAAGGGAGGTCGTGAAGATACGGGCAAGGATGCTCTGGAGTGGGCGAAATATGCGGAAAGTTTAGGAGCGGGGGAAATCCTGCTGAATTCCATTGACAGAGATGGCACCAAGGCCGGTTATGATCTAGATCTGACACGTACAATATCTGAAAGTGTTTCTATTCCGGTGATTGCATCCGGAGGAGCGGGAAATCTGGACCAGATTGCCGATGCCGTTCACAAAGGTAAAGCGGATGCGGTATTGGTCGCCTCAATGCTGCATTCCAGGGAATACACAGTCTTTGGTATCAAAGAGGAGTTAAGGAAAAGAGGAGTGCGAGTCCGATGATTATTCCATCTATCGATTTAATGCAGGGAAAAGCGGTTCAACTGCAGCAGGGCCGGGATTTGATTCTGGAAAATGACCAACCGGTGCTGCTGGCGGAGGAGTTTACTCGCTTCGGAGAGATTGCAGTCATCGACCTGGATGCGGCTTTAGGTAAGGGGGAAAATGAAGATGTTATCCGAAAGATCTGTGCTAAAGCTGAATGTCGTGTAGGCGGGGGCATAAGAACTATAGAAAAAGCTGTAAATATTCTTTCGTGGGGAGCTGAAAAAATAATAATCGGCACTCAGGTTTTTATGGACGGCCAGCTTAACCATGCTTTTCTTAAAGCATTAAAAACAACTGTGGGGAAGGAAAGAATAATCGTTGCATTGGATACATTCCGGGGAGAGATCCTTACCAAAGGCTGGAGGGAGAAAACCGGACTGCACATAGAATCGGTTCTTCCTGATCTGGAGCCATATGCTTCTGAATTTCTGTGCACCTGTGTGGAAAAAGAAGGGATGCTGCAGGGAGGAGATATAACATCTCTGGAGCCATTGCGAAAAATCACGGATGTGGAAATAACAGCAGCCGGAGGCATTTCCACCGCAGAAGAAATCGCGGCTTTTTCTGCTGGAGGATTTAATGTTCAGTTAGGTATGACACTCTATTCCGGAAAAATAAGCTTGCCGGAAGCATTTATGGCCACTTTGGACTGGAACAAGGGGCTGCTGCCTACCATCACCCAGGATGATTCTCGCCAGGTATTGATGCTGGCTTACAGCAGCCGAGAATCTCTGTCCAGAACATTTGAAACCGCAAAAGTTTGGTATTTTTCCCGATCACGAAGCAAATTATGGATGAAGGGGGAAACATCCGGGAATATTCAGAATTTTATGCGTATTCGCAGGGATTGTGATGGAGATGCCTTATTGATCACTGCTGAGCCGAAGGGGCCGGCCTGTCACACAGGCCGCTATTCCTGTTTTGGTTGGAAAGATTTCTCCCTGAATGAGCTGCATAAAGTTATCAAGAACAGGATGGAAAATCCTCGCCCCGGCTCTTATACGGTTCAATTGGGAGGATCTCTGCTTGCGGAAAAAATTATGGAAGAAGCACAGGAATTGGTTGAAGCCGGAAACCGGGAAGATGTTGTCTGGGAGACAGCGGATCTGATGTATTTTGTCCAGGTTTTATTGGCCCGGAAGGAAATTTCCCCGCAGGAAGTTTTGGTTGAGCTCAAAAGACGTCGGCGCAGTGTTAAAATCGCGAAAAAAAACTGACGGGAGGTGATAAAAATGCGCAGGATTAATATTAAAGATTTGCAAGAGGTAATATTTTCAGCCTCTGAGATCGATATGCCAACCCAGGTACCAGAGATAATTGCTCTGGTCAGGGAAAAAGGTGATATAGCTGTTCAAGCCCTCACAAAAAAATACGATCGGATCGATATTGATCATTTTGAGATAAGCTCGAAAGAAATTAAAGCTGCGAGAAAAAGATTGGCTCCGGATTTACGGGACAATTTTGAAAAAATCATGGGAAACATCCGTTGTTTTGCTGAAAGACAGATGAAATCCTTTGCTGAGTTTGAATTTGAGATCCAACCGGGAGTGAAAACCGGACAGATGATTCTTCCCATTGAAAAGGTAGGAGTCTATGTCCCGGGCGGACGTTATCCTTTGGTTTCTTCCTTGTTTATGGGAGTGATCCCGGCCCGGGTTGCGGGAGTGGAGAAAATCACAGTTTGCTCGCCTCCCGGAAAAGATGGAACTCTGCCGCCGGCTCTTTTAGCGGCAGCGGATATGGCGGGAGTTGACAGAGTTTACAGGATAGGAGGGGCCCAGGCAGTGGCAGCTATGGCCTATGGAACAGAATCGATCGAGCCTGTGGATAAGATTGTCGGACCCGGGAATCGATATGTCACGGCTGCTAAAAAAATCCTTTTTGGAAAAGTGGGGATCGATTTTATTGCCGGTCCCACCGAAGTCCTGGTTATTGCCGATGAGACAGCTAATCCGGAATTCATTGCTGCTGATATACTGGCCCAGGCTGAACATGATACTTGTGCCAGATGTTTTTTGGTTACGGATTCAGAAATCCTGGCTGCTGCCGTGGAACATGAGATTTCTCTTCAGCTGCCGTATCTGGATACTCAAAAGACAGCCGCGGTCGCATTGGAAAAGAATGGAGTTTTTGTTTTGGTTAAAAATATACACGAGGCTGTATTGGTAGCCAACACCATAGCTCCGGAGCATCTGCAAATAGATGTGAAGAATCCGGAAGCTTATATTTCTCAACTGAGAAATTTCGGATCACTCTTTATAGGGAAATATGCGGCGGAAATTTTAGGAGATTACAGCAGCGGCCTAAACCATGTGCTGCCAACTGCTGGAGCCGCCCGTTACACCGGAGGATTGAGTGTGAAGGATTTCCTGAAAATTCAGACGACTTTAAAAGTGGAGCAAAAAGGATTCCAAGCTGTTGGCCCTCCCGCTTTATGCATGGCCCTGATTGAGGGATTAGCAGGGCATGCCCGTACCGCTGAGATCAGGCTAAAATCTCTTGTTTAAAGAGATTTTTAGTGTGGATTTTGATCTTTTGGAGTTGGCACATATAATCCGGAACCTTTTTGATCGTTTGACTGACAAAGGCGGCGCTGATGGGACAGATTTCACAATCCTTGATATGAGAACAGAGAAAACAGCGCTGTTTGGATGTGGTATACCGGTTGCAGTTAAGGCTGGAGTGATTAGACGAGATTTGCTAAAAGATTTGGGAATAGTTCCGGATGAAATCAGGGAGGCGGCCGAAGTAATAGTCCTGAAATTCAGGAGTCTTTTCCTTCCCCCGTAAAAAACTATATAGAACTGCTCTGGTAATCTGGGAAGGAAGAATTCCAAGGCATTACGGGCCAGGGAAAAAGTCATGCGTTTTTTTCATTTTTCTCCTCTTACTCTCCTTTTTTTAGTTAAAAATTTTTCTATCAGAAAACAAGGCATGAGCAAAGAAGCGTAAGCCAAATAATCATATGGATCAAAATGGGCATCATAGAGATTAAAGTACTGACTGGTTTCGATAATGAAACAGATTCCCAAACAGAGCAAAGCAGTCAACTCCGGAGTAAACTTAGTAAGGAATGGGTAAGATCCCTTTGATGTATATTGTCCACGTAGAAGAATGTAGATCCAAGCGGGACCGACCATATCCAGGACATAGCTCGACCAGAAACCAGAAATCCTGACAATGCATGTAAGTAAAGCTAAACTACCTAATATTATCAGAGTTGTTTTCCAAAATAATATTTCCGTCAAATCAGTAAATTTCTTCAATGCTTCTCCCAATTTTATTAATTTCTAAATATATTTTTTAAAGAGCTCATTTTTTTCTGACGAATTACTCACTTCCGGATTGTCTGTTTGAGACTTGAACATAGAGGGCAGTTCGATCCGTCTCTGCCCTTTCTTCAGCTCTTCGGCCAGGTCCATAACCACAACCTTATCAAAATTCCGGCGGTTGTAGATGTAAACGATTCCTTTCTTAAGATCGCAAATATTGGAATAAACAGTCCGGGACCAGCTCGTTTCATCGAGGGTCTTTCGGATAAGCTTCAGGTTCAGCTTATCGGTTTTGGAGAGGATTTTATCTGCAGTCTGATACCGACTGCAGGGATAATTGCTGTCCTTGATATTGGAGATAACGAAATTGGTGGCGATTTGGTACCACGTATCGCTTGTAACAAACTGAGTCCCCCCCTGGCCATATTCTACGACCATAGAGGCTCCTGAACGGTCAGCTACAGGAAACCTGGCTCGTTCAAGCACAGGAAAGTTGTATTTTTCAAAAAAATTCCTGACGTCTTCACAAGTGGCACATGTCCCAAGAATAACCATTATAACGATTCCTCTGAATGTGGGCTTGCCGGGATCAGGCTGCCACCCGGTGGAGGGAAGACTGTTCCCATCAATAAAAAGACCCTGGTCGTTCATTCCTCCCTGGAACGGGGAGTCATTATACCCGAAGACGATCTTGCCGTAATATTTTTTCGATGCAGGAACAATGGACACTATTGTCTCAGGGTGATTCCGGTCTTCGTTGTTACCTGCCAAAACAAGACCGTTCCGGGCTGCCATAATGATGGTACAGCCAAAGAGGTCAGATTTTACTTCATCCTTTATTCTGGTTTTTAAAACATCAACATATCCAATCTTGAATTCATATGCGTTTGAGTAAATTGCCAGGCTCAGTACCATCAATATTATTGTAATAGCTGTTTTTTTCTTAAGCATGTTTTTTCTCCTTGTCATTTTCGGATTAAATATACAGAAAGGAAATGGCTATTTCCATAGACAAAAGTCCTATTTTTTTAGCGCTTCCGCAGCATAAAGCCGAACCTCTGCATCATCATCACTGAGAGCTTTCCTCAAAGCGCTCCCCGTCTTTTTGGATCCTATTTTAAGGAAAGCCACCATAATCTCTCGCTTCACATGAATATTCAGCTCTTCCTCTTCCAGAATATTGAGAAGAGGATCCACTGCTTTTTCTGATCCTAGTTCTCCCAAAGCAGAAACAACCGCTCTGCGGTCCCAGTAATCAGGTTGATCCAGAGCTGCGATCAAAGGATCGAGCGCTTTTATTGAACCAATCCTTCCTAAGGCAGTAGCTACTGCATAGAATGATGAACCAGACTCCCTCTGCATCATTAAAATAAGAGGTTCTACGGCATTTTCAGCCCCTATCATCCCCAGAGAGTGAGCAGCAGAGTTCCGGATATTATTGTTTTTATCAGTAAGACTTTCCAATAAAGCGGTAGCTGCTCTAGGCGATCCGATTTTTCCCAGGGTAGAGGCAGCTATTTGGCGCAGAGAGGGATCAGGATCTTTAAGAAGCATTATCAAAGGGTTTACCGCCTGTTCACCTATTTTTTCAAGCGCTTCAACATAGGGAGAACGGAAATGCCAGTTGTCAGTCAGCCGAAGGGCCCGGATATACTTCTCTGGCCGGCTTTCTGTCTCAAGAGCACTAATTTCTTCAGGAATCTTGGGAAACCTTTGAGAATGAACATAAATATATGAAAGTCCAACCAGAAAAATAATATAGAGAGAAAGAACAGCTGCTATTTCGCCCTTCCGATCCGGAATTCTCTTTTTAAATAAAAGACGCGCTGGTATTGTAAATATACTTGAGATAAACTTTGGAAGGGGAAAAAAAAAGGGAGTTTTCAGGCTGTATTGTTCATATTGCTCTCTCAGTTGTTTTTTCATTTTTCTCTCTTCAAGCAACGCAACTCCGATAATGATCATCGCTGAAAGAAGCCAGGGAAGGGAAGCTGCAATGCCCCAGGATCTCTTAGGATATCTAACCCTCATCAAAGCCAGCAGCATTCCATAGCTCCAGATTATCCATCCTATATACTGAGGATGGCGCGAAATCCGGTAAATCCAGAAATCCGCCATATCTTTTTTTCGCTGCCGGGATATAAACCATGAGAATGTTCCTATTATAAAAAGAAGGAGTCCTATCCCAATCAGCAAATAGACCAGGGGATAGTGAAGGTCAACCCCGATCTTTAAAAAGAGGGAGCGAAGCAGTCTATAGGGAAGATAGACTATATCTCCCAGGCGTCCAGCATCAAAAGATATATCCAGAACAGGCAGCCAGATCACATTAAGCATGCCTAGCCCGGCAAGAAAAAACATGACGGCAGCAAACTGAGCAAAGACAGGAAGAAATATCATCACAGCTCCAGCAGAAGCAAGTCCTCTTTTTCCGGTTATAAAACCGGCTGCGATTAACAAGACCATAAGTCCGAAGCAAGTATATCCAATAAGCCGAAGGTGATAATGGCTTATGAAAAGTTCAGTACGAAAAACAGTGGACTCATCTGCATGCGAATCGCCTTCTAAAGCAGGAGCCGAGCCATAAAGAGCTTTATTCAAAAGACCGGGCAGTTCTACTGAGGCAAAAGTCAGCCCAATACTGAAAATCACAGCAAGAAGGATTAAAAGAAATCCAGAAGTCCATTTATTATTATTCATTACCTTCTCCATTTCTTAAAAATTTATAAACCGCCAGCCAGGCATCCAATTCATTTTTTTCAAATTCAATATACAGAAATAAAATGGCTTTTTCCATTGAAAAAAATCCTATTGTTAAAAGTAGGGCTTTTTTCTCAGATGGATAAATCTTTTAACCTCTGGGAATCATACAGACTCCTGTCTGAATACGGGTCCTTCGATCTTCTTTCATACAGGCGAAATAAGCTCCCAGCATCTTACTGATTACTGCTGCAGCAGTAATAACCAGGATCAGGATCAAAGTCCTAATATTAATAAATGCTCTTGGGTCAAGGTGGGCACCCATCATCACAAAGAAAAAAGGCAGGAAAAATTCACTGACATATTTGACTTTATTTTCCAGAGCATAAACGGCCCTTCCGGTATATTCAGGCGCTCTACCCATTTGCGGGTTTTTTTGGTTAACTTAGGCCCCCAGATAGTTAAAAACCCCACAAAGATCATAGACTCAAGCACGAGCAGCACAAATTCAGCAATGTGAAATT
>CBFDDY010000041.1:0-12407 GCA_965603705.1 uncultured bacterium
CTCCTTGACGGCAAAACAAAAATGTACAAGATGAGCCACACCCAATACTTAAAAACATCCGCTGCTTCTTTAGGACTGAACCGAGGCAAAAAAATCGCCCTGATCTACGGAATGGGCGCTATTATCACTGGAGATGGTTTTTATCAGTTTATGGGAAGCCGTACCATGGCCAGCTGGATAAGAAAAGCCAGAAAAGACGATTCCATCGCTGCCATTATTTTTCGGGTAGACAGTCCAGGAGGCTCGGTCGTCGCTTCTGATACTATCTGGCGGGAAGTTTGTTTAGCTAAAAAAGAAAAACCTTTTATTGTCTCCATGTCTGATATGGCAGGGTCTGGAGGATACCAGGTGTCAATAGCAGCCCATAAAATTATCGCTCAGCCGCAAACACTGACCGGGTCGATCGGCGTGATCTTTGCCAAATTCAATATGGTAAAGCTCTATGAAAAATTGGGCATTACCTCCGAGAAAGTCCTATTCGGAAAACGGGCTGACATGTTTTCTACCTTCCGGAAAGCAACCCCTGAAGAAAGACGCCTTTTAAAAGAAGAAATTCTCTGGACCTATGACAGGTTTGTATCCAAGGTTGCTGAAGGGCGAAACATGTCAAAAAAAGACGTCAACAAAATCGGAAAAGGGCGGGTATGGACAGGGAGTCAGGCAAAAGAACTTGGCCTGATAGACGAGCTAGGAGGATTGACCAGGGCGGTAGAATTAGCCAAAGAGCTGGCCGGTATTCCAGAGGAAGAGCCGGTGAAATTCGTGGTAAGGCCGAAAAAGATCTCTCTTATGGATAAACTCTTTGCCCAAAGAATTATTGGTTTAAAGCTTAATATCAGTAATAAAGTGGAAAAGATCCTTACAACTTTTAAACTTTTAGAAAAAGAAGCTCCCTGGGCTCTAATGCCTTTCTGGCTTACAACTGAATAGTTTGGAGTAATAAGAGAGAATAGAGAATGGGAAAACCGTTCTGAACTCTCTGGAGGAGTATATTATGCTGAGTATCTCTCACCTTTCCAAATCATTTGATACCCTGAAAGCTGTTGACGACATCTCATTTGATGTCAAAAAAGGGGAAATATTTGGCTTTCTTGGTCCTAACGGGGCCGGAAAAACAACCACAATCTCCATGATATCCGGCCTGCTGCAGCCCGATACAGGAAAGATTCTAATTGATGGAATGGACCTGAACACCGACATAAGAAGAATTAAAAAGATCATGGGAGTGGTTCCCCAGGATATGGCTTTTTATGAGGAGCTCTCCGCAAAGGAAAACCTCCGTTTCTGGGGCAAACTCCAGGGTGTTGAGAAAAAACTCCTGAATGAACGCATTGCCTATTATCTGGAAAAAACAGGACTTGCCGGAAGAAAGAACGAGCCCCTGAAAAAATATTCGGGAGGGATGAAAAGGCGCATCAATCTCATCATTGGATTGATCCACCAGCCCAAACTGATGCTTATGGATGAGCCGATCACAGGGATCGATGTTCAGACAAAACTCAATGTCTACAAACTCATCCGGGAGATAGGGGAAAAAGGCACTACTACGATCTATACAACCCATAATCTCAAAGAGGCAGAAGAGCTATGTCATCGCATAGCCATTATCGACAAGGGAAAAATTTTAGCCATAGGGACTCTGGAAGAACTTATTCAGATCGTGGGTGAAAAAGACATAGTTCTTATCCAGGGGCAATTTAAAGCGGAAAACGCAAGCCCGATTCTGGCCCGATTTCCCGAAACCGAAATCCTGTCGCTGCAGGACGAAAAAATCGTGCTCTCAGTGGGCGCCTCGGAAAAGATCCCGCCTATTCTCAAAGAATGCTTTAAGGCCGGACTTGCCATCAACAACATCTCCATAAAGCAGCCCAATCTGGAAAGCGTTTTTCTTAAGCTTACAGGAAAGGAATTGAGAGAGTGAAAAACATTCCACTTCTTATCAGAAAAGACTTTAAACGAAAATGGAAGAATCCTGTCGTCATCCTGGGATTCATGCTGATTCCTCTTCTCTTCACTTTGATCTTTGGCATGGTTTTCGGTTCTTCCGAGACAGATATCCTTCCCCGGATCCGCGTTCTTTTAGTGGACCTAGATAAAAGCCTAATTTCTAATTTTATCTCGACCGCAATGTCGCAAGGAGAAATGAAAAAAATGGTCGAGCTCAAATCCCTGGAGAGCGAAGACAGAGCTCGTCAGATGCTGAACAAGGGTAAAGCCTCAGCTATCCTTATCATCCCTGAAAATTTCGGAGAGAATGCTCTGGATGAAAAGAAGGCTGAACTTCTTCTTTTGAAGAACCCGTCCGAGCAGTTTTTACCGTTGATCGCTGAAGAGATCACCGATACTGTGGCCCTGATCATATCCTCCCTCCTGTCCGTTTTTGCTTCTGAAACAGAAATAATAAGAGGATTTATTATACAGAAAGACATTCCCGACGCGGCTCTCTCCTCCCTGTCGCTTGCCGTTAGAGACAAAATCGAAAGCATCTCCAAATATGCTTTTCCCCCTGTCATATCCTTAAAACAAGAGACCATCAATGAGGAGGATCAGGAAGAAACAGCTTCCTTAACGATGCACAGCTATATTCTTCCGGCTATGGCCATCATGTTTCTTCTGTTCATCTGCAATGTGGTCTTTGAGGATATCCTGCAGGAAAAGGAATCAGGAACCCTGCTGCGCATGAACATCTCTCCCATGACCATGACCGAATTCATCTGGAGCAAGATTCTCACCTCCGCATTGATCGGCGCCCTCTGCACCTTCATGCTCATCGGATTAGGAGGGCTGCTATTCGGTATCCAATGGGGCAATTTTTTTTCTGTCCTGCTCATTGTTCTTTGTCTTAACATCCTCATCGCAGGATTCATTTCTTTTCTCTACTCTTTTATAAAAACAGAAAATCAAGCAGGCGCTCTTCTTACTTCAGTTATTCTCGTAATGTCTTTACTGGGAGGAAGCATGATCCCAGTCGCGAATTTCCCACAAATCATTCAGAACGCATCTAAACTGACCGTGAATTATTGGGGAATGGAGGCCTTTCGAATGTCCATCATGAAAAAACCCATCATTGGTCTGATGCCGATCCTTTTCGGGATGCTCGCCGCAGGTATCGTTCTCTCGCTGATAAGTTCTTTTTTCATCCAAAATAATTTAAAAAAAGGGCTGCTGAAATGACGTTCTGGACTATTACTCGTAACGACCTGAAAATTACCTATAAAGACAAGATGTTTTTTGCCTGGATTCTTGTTTTCCCCCTGATTTTCATCTTCATTTTCGGCATGGCTTTCCGAGGTTCCAATACAGGAGACCAGCAGGTCACCCTGAACATCCTGGATAAGGACAAAAGCTTCCTGTCTCAGGCCATGATCGCAGAGCTTACAACCGATCGATACCTGGTTAAAGTGCTTAATAAGGCGGAGGAAAAAGCATTCCGGACTCTGATCTTCCCGGAAAACTTTACAGCAAATGTCCTTGCCGGAGAAAAAGTCGAACTCATTCTTGAACAGGAGCAGGGAAAAAGCCTGGAGGCCACCCAGAGCGCCTACTCTCACATTTTGAAGGTCATCATCAAGATCATCTCCAAGTTCGTTTTGACAGATCCCGGGAATACTGATGAATTCAAAAAGAATTTTGAGAATCTGGACATGGAAAGAAGAGTCACTCTTCGCACAGAAATGGGAGGAAGGCTCAAGGAGATTCCCGCAGGTTTCAGCCGCTCTGTGCCAGGCACAACCATTATGTTCCTGCTTTTTACTGTCCTCATGTATGGGGGGATAAATCTTCTGCAGGAACGCAGGCTGGGTCAACTAGAAAGGATATATTTCAGCCCGGCCACATTGAGCTCTATAATTGGAGGGAAATGGCTAAGCCGAATTATCATCGGCATATTCCAGACGGCCCTTTTATTTATCATAGGGCGATTTCTCTTTGGAGTCAATCTTGGCCGCGCCTTCCCGCTCGTCCTTCTTTTGTCACTATTCTTCTGCGCAACCATAGCAGGAATGAGCATCCTGTTCGGCTGTGTCATCAAAAAAGTTGAGATATTGATCGTTTTTAACATCCTAGTTGCCAATATTATGGCTGCTCTGGGAGGATGCTGGTGGCCCCTGGAGCTGGCTCCTCAAGGTCTGAGAACCGCTGCCCTTTTTTTCCCCACAGGCTGGATCATGGATGCCTATACAAAACTTATTTTTTTCGGTGAAGGCCTCAAGGCCGTACTGCTCAATATAGTTGTTCTGACCGGTTTTACTCTGCTATTCCTTTTTCTTGCCATCAAATTTTTCAAGATCAGAAAAAACTAAAAGCCCCCTGCTTTAATTTAATCTGTTAATCTACCTTGACTGATGTAATTTGTTGATATATTGATAGATAGCTTCATTTTAGGCCCCTATTTCTTACTTAGAATGTATTTTTCGCCCCAAAAAAAGCTTTTAAGAATATTCTCACCGACTCTAATTCTTCTAATATCCTTAAATAAGATTTTTAAGGGCAAAAAAACTCTTTAAGGCAGAAAAATAGGGAGTATTATTAATTAACTTCATCTATATCAGCAAGTTGCGCCAGCCAAGGCATATACTAAGTCAAACAGTAATTCACACTCTTGACTTAACTCATCTAAAGTTCTGTGATATACGTTCCTTAGTAGTTTTTTTTTGTTCATGACAATCTTCGCTTAATTTCATCAAATTTTCACCCTTTGAGCTGCCGCATCGCCAATAATACATAGAAAAAACATATGCTTTCAACAAGAAGCCCTCAAGAAACAGAGAATTTCATATAATTGGCCTGTAAAAAGCCTATATTGAATAGACTTCGCCCGTAGCTGCTGACAGGTTAATAAGCATAGGATGAGGGGCAGATACTCTTAAATTCGCAGTAATTGCAGTTGTGCCAATTCGGGCTGGGTTGAAATTTCTGTTTCCGGATACCGGATTCAGCTTCCTTGATCTTTACCCAGGCCAGCTTTAACTCTTTTTCCCCTTTGCGAGCGTAACCGGTAATACCGGATTCCAGAAAATACAACCTGGTCTCAAATAGGTCCGATTCCTGAGTCTTGAGAAAAGAAAACGCATAGATATCCAGCTGCAGGCTGCTCCTGGCTCTTTTATCTGCTTCCACCTGGTCTTTTATCTTAGTCGCCTTATAATCAATAATTACGGCTCCTTCCTTAAGGAGATCAACTCTGTCCCATCGTCCTGAAAATCCAATGTTCTCCTCTCTCCATTTAAAAGGCTTTTCTAAAAGATGCGGTAAAATACCAGTAGATTCCTCCTCTAAAAAAAATCGGCGCAAAGCCTTTTCCCCCGACTTTCGCTTCATCTCTTCATGCTCCCGGCTGAGAAATCCCTCATTGACCCAACGGCGGTTGTAGTCCGCCAGCAAAACTTCAACCTTAATTTTCCTTCCGGTTATTTTGTCCTTCAGATACTGATGCACTGTATCATGCATTACCCGTCCGAAAACAAGGTTGTGATGAGGAAGAACCGGAACCCGGACAATATGCCGGTATTTGTATTTAAGAGGACAAGTCAAATAATCATCAACCTGGAGAAAACTTAAAGAAAGAACTCCCTCTTCCCTGACCTTTGCAGGAGTTTCTGACTGGGCATTCCGGGGAGAGTATCTCTTTAACTCTTCCAGTGCTGAAGAATGAAGGGTTTGATTAGGGACAGCAGTAAGATCCAATGCTTCAAGGACAAAGGGGCTGACTTTTTTAAGCCTTTTTAATCCATAATCCTGAGCCCAGCTCAAATAAAGAGCCTTTTTTGCCCGGGTCATCCCTACATAAAATAGCCGCCTTTCTTCTTGAATATGAGTCTTATCCTGTCCCATACCCGAAGTCACTGCTGGAACATATAGTCTTCCTCTCAAAATATCATCGGGAACCGGGATTTTTTCTTTCCTTCCTTTTCCGGGATAACGGTCGGAGATCAAGCTCACCATAAATACAACAGAAAACTCAAGTCCCTTAGCTTTATGAACTGTCAGCACATTGACCGCATCTTCTTCAAATTCAGCCTCTGCAGTAGCAGGGTTATCTCCAACCTGCTGCAGCATATCAAGATGGCTAGCGAATGTGTAAATCGAGTCATCCTCTGCTAAATCAGAAAAATTTTTTATTTTATCAAAAAAAATCCTGATATTTTTGATCTTCAATTCAGAAGTCAGGTTTTTCTTAGTCACCAGAGATTTTAGGTACCCTGATTTATGCAGAAAAGCATAAAGGACTTCCCCGGCATTTTTATCCCCGGCAAGTTTAATAAAATAGAGCAGGTCGCAAAAGAGTTTCTGGGCTATTTTTATGCCAGGATCAGAAATCTTAACCGGGCTCTTATTTTGATAAGCTTTCTTGAAAACCATATGTAGATGTAGGTTCTTTTTATGGGCATAATTTGAGATTACTGTCAGGTCGTAAGGGGGCATATTGTAGACTTCTGACAAGGCAAGATAAAAAAGACTGCGGCTGTCTTCAAAATCGGTCAGAGCTTTAATAAAAGAAATTAGAATTTTTACTTCCTTGCGGGAATACAAACCACGACTCCCGGAAAATCGAAAGGGAATCTCTCTAATATTTAAGGCTCTCAGAAACTGATCAGCATCTGCATTTCTTCTGACTAAAATGGCAATATCTTTATAGTTAAGCCCGGCTTTGACTTTTTCCAGAATGATATCAGCAACTTTATCAGATTCATGGGATAGGGTATCAAACTGAAGCAAATTAATACTTTTTCCTTTTTTTTCAATAGTCGCTTGTAGGGATTTATCAATATTCTCCCTGAACTCCAACCGTTCAGGATCATTATGCTGGATAAGCCTATAGGCGCCATCCAGAATATCCTGGGTAGAACGATAGTTCTTATTTATAACTACTCTTGCCGCCTCAGGGTACATCTGCTTAAAATTCAGGATATTGCTTAAAGATGCTCCTCTGAAACGGAAAATACTTTGGTCATCATCCCCGACTACTGTAATATTTTTATGCAGACCGGACAGCAATTTAAGCAATTCAAACTGGATAAAATTGGTGTCCTGGAATTCATCCACTAAAATATATTTATATCTCTCTTGAAATTCTTTAAGAATAGAGGGTCTCTTTTTTAAAAGGTCCACTGCTAAAACAACCTGGTCTTCAAAATCTATCATCCCCCTGGTTTGCTGTAACTTCTGATATTTCTTATAAACCAGCGCTATTTCCTGGTGCTTGCACGCCTGTTCCTTTTCCGCCTTATCTCCTGCTTCTTTTTTCTTTTTCCTGGCAAACTGCAGATATTCCTCCGGTTTAATATATTCTTGTTTTAACCTGCGAATTGCTGTCAATAATTCCTGGATATGCCGGGTAGGAGAGCTGAGGGGGCGGTAATATTTTAAGGGAAAACGAAACAAATTTTCCCGAAAGAAAATCGCTTGCTCCACATCATCCAGCAGCCTGAAATCCAGATAATACCCCAGTTCATGGACATAATTGCGTAAGATTTTTTCCCCAAAAGAATTAAACGTGCTGATCTCAACAAATGAATAACTGTAAGGAATCAGCTGATCGACCCGTTGTTCCATCTCATTGGCCGCCTTTTCTGTAAATGTAACCGCCAGAATCTCTTCCGGTTGTGCAAATTTTGCAGATATAAGATAGGCGATGCGATGGGTTATGACTTTGGTTTTCCCAGTGCCAGCCCCCGCAATAATCAGTAAGGGGCCTTTTCCATATGTTACTGCTTTTTTCTGCTCTTTATTGAGGTCTATTAATAGATCTTCCAACTTCTTGGGGCTATTTTTTAATAATGATAAGCTCATCCGGATCAGAAAGCCAGAGCTTCTCCCGTGCTTTAAGCTCAACTGCTTCAGGATTGTTTTCAAGCTCCCAGATATCTCTTATAAGTTTGTCTCTTTTGCGGTTCAACTGCTGCACTTCCTGTTTCAGGGAATAATTCTCTTTTTGGGCATGAAAGATCTCGATCAACCCTTTCTCCCCAAAAAAGGAGGCTATTATAAGAACAAGAAAAAGAAAAGACAGCCCAGTTATTAATATTTTCTTGGGGACCGAATAATTGTTCATTATACTTCTATTATTGATCCAACAGCCTTAAACCTGCTTCAATAATTTTATCCACATTCTTTTTTGTCTCAGCCTCAGCATAGCACCGAATTGCGGGAATGGTTCCGGATAATCTAAAAAGAAACCAATCATCATCAGAAAAAATCAGTTTAAGCCCGTCAATCAATTCAACTTCTTCAACTTTTCTGTCCCCCAATTTTTGGGGAGGATTTTTAATCAGTTTATCCAGTTTCTTTTTCATTCTTGGGCTTATTGGGATTTTTTCCTGCCTTTCCCTTCTTTTTCCGTACTTGCTGAATAATTCCTTTTTCAGGGCGGATAAGTTCTTTCCCTTAGCGGCAATCATCTCTACTACCAGCAAACCCGCCATAATCCCGTCTTTTTCAGGAAGATGATCTTTTACTGCAAGGCAAGCGCTTTCCTCTCCTCCAAAAATGATCTTGTTCTTTAGAAAAAGATCCGCAATAAATTTAAACCCAACAGGAGTCTTATAAAGAGGCAGATCATATCTCCGGGCAATACGGTCAATTAAATGGGTAGTAGGAATAGAACGGGCCACCCCCCCCCGCCAGCCTTTATGGGAAACTAAGTAATCAAGTAATAATGAAAGAATTATGTTTTGGTCAACCAAATCCCCTTTTTCATCCATAATCCCAAAGCGGTCTCCATCAGCATCAGTTGCAATTCCCACAATGCATTTATGTTCCCTTATAAGATCTTTTAATCCGCCCAGGTTTTCTTCAGTACAAGAAGGAGTGATCCCCCCGAAATAGGGGTCGATATATCCATGGATCCCCTCAATAGGAATTTGATTCTCCTCCAAAATCTCGTCCAGATATTCCCGGCTTGTGCCGTAGAGAAGATCTACCGCTATTTTTATCTTTGCTTTCTTAATAAGCCTAAAATCGATTTTTTCCTGTATATAACCAAGATACTGCTGCTGCAGATCGATTTTTTCAATAAATTCTATATTTGGATAAAAGGGACAAACGCTATATTCCTTTGTTATGCTGCTAATTTCCTTTTCAATTTTATCAGTTTCTTCAGGAAGAGCTGGTGCTCCAGTTTCAACATTGAATTTTAAACCATTATATTCAGGGGGATTAAAAGAAGCTGTAAAATTAATGCCAGCATGAGCTTTTCTGCGAATAATCTGATAGGCCTGCGCCTGAGAAGGCGCATCTCGATCAGCTAGAAAGACATGAATTTTATTATGAGAAAAGACTTTAGCAGCTTCAGAAGCGAATCTTTCTGAGAGAAAACGGGTGTCATAATTAATGATAACCGATATATTTTCTTCGGGAAATTTCCTATGCAGGCAGTTAGCAATAGCCTGAACTACAATCCTAACATTCTGGAAAGTAAATTCTTCCCCCATTATGGCCCGCCAACCCGATGTGCCAAATTTTATCATGTCAATATGTCATCAAAACTACCACAAGTCTCCCTGAAAAGCAATGTTTTGTGAGATGTCATTTCTTGGTCATCGGCACAAATCGAACTGCGAGAATTCTTTTAGTTTCAGGTTTCCCCTTGACTTTAGTAATAATCGTTAAAATCTGGGAAGTAAGAGGATTCCCGAGCGGAAGAATAATCCGGCCCCCTTCCCTCAGTTGCTCGAAAAGTCGGGGAGGAACTTGAGGGGATGCACATGTAATGATTATCGCATCAAAAGGAGCTTCTTCCTTCCAGCCCGCATGACCATCCCCCCATTTAACATGTATCTGATTATAGCCCAGTTTTTTAAAAGTTTCACTGGCCTTTTTGGCCAGCTTCTCAATTATTTCAATTGTATACACTTTATTGGTCAAATGCGCCAACACTGCTGCCTGGTATCCAGAGCCGGTCCCGATTTCCAGCACTTTCTCGCCTTTCTTGATATCAATGGATTGCGTCATTTTAGCAACAATATACGGCTGGGAAATAGTCTGCTGAGCTTCAATAGGCAAAGGATGGTCAGCATATGCCAGGTGACGATAGGCCTTCAATACAAAAAAATGGCGCGGAACTGTCCGCATTGCCTCAAGCACAGAAGGATCGGCTATGCCACGCTTCACTAACTGCTTCTTCACCATTTCTTCCCGAAGTCGCTTATACTCATCCTTCTGGCTAACAAAGCTATACCCAGGTAGATAGCTAAATAATAATAAAAGAAAAATCGCCGGTTTATAATATTTTAAATAGCTCATCTCCCTATTCATTTTTATTATAAATAAAAAATGGAGAAAATACCACCTAACCCCTAACGATGAGAAAGACTTAGTTAAATATCACCTCTATATTCCCCGCAGGAGGTGATTGACTTAAAATAGCGATTCTGTCATTATTTCCGACAATTGGTTGATATGCATATAACAAAATATTCCTATTTAAAGAACCCTCTGAGAATATCAGCATTTTTATTCGTCTATATGTATAAATATTATAATTGACAAAAGAAAATATATTTGATATTAAAATAAGTAAAGGTGATAAAGGTGGACAGTAAATTCAAATGAAAAACGTAGCTGTATATCCTGGATCGTTTGACCCTATTACAAACGGACATGTGGATATTATCAACAGGGGATTAAAATTTTTTGAAAAAATTATTGTAGCTGTCCTAGAAAATCCCAAAAAAAAATCACTTTTTTCTACAAAACAACGGGTGGCTATGATAAATAGCATATATCAGAATGAAGAAAATATAGAAGTCAAAGCATTTGAAGGGCTTCTGGTGGAATTTGCAAAAAATAACAAGGCCAAAATCGTTATGCGCGGACTGAGGGCAATATCGGACTTTGAATACGAATTCCAGATGGCACTGATGAATAAAAAGCTCGATTCTGAAATTGAAACTTTTTTTATGGTACCAAGCCTGAAATATTCATTCCTCAGTTCAAAACTAGTAAAAGAAGTCTGTATGCTGGGCGGTAGTCTTACTGGGCTGATTGCTCCCCAAATAGAAAAAAATATTGTAGAAAAATTCAAGAGTAACAAAAAAATTTATAATAAAAAAAAAGGATAAAAATATGTTCGGACTCAGTCGAGAAAAAGAAGTTGTAGGGCTTGATATAGGATCATATTCTATTAAAGCAGTCGAACTAAAAAGCCAAAAAAAAGGCGAAGAAGAATTATATGAAGTAAAAAAAATCGGTTATGAAGTGCTTCCCCATGATGCTATCGTAGAAGGTACAATTATAGATTCTGCCGCAGTGATCGAGACAATAAAAATGGTTTTTGATGAAAATAAAATTTCAAACAAAAACGTTTCTATCTCCATATCTGGAAATTCTGTAATTATTAAAAAAATATCCCTTCCTTCCATGGAAACAGAAGAACTTGCTGAATCCATAATCTGGGAAGCAAAACACAATATCCCCTACCCTTATGAAGAGACAAATGTGGACTACTCCATTCTAAAACCTCCTGACCATTCTAAAGACAAGAACCTTGATATTCTATTAGTAGCAGCCAAGAAAGACAAAATCGCAAGCTACAGTAATATTACTAATCAAGCCCGTAAAAATTTAGAAGCAATTGAAGTGGATGTATTTGCCCTGCAGAATATCATGGAGATCAATTACCCTGAGATTGTTAATAATAAAACTCTTGCCATAATTAACCTAGGAGCAAATATTACCAATTTAATCATCATTGAAAAAGGAGTACCACAACTTTTCCGTGACCTTTCTCTGGGAGGGTCCTTGTTTACTGAGAACCTCAGTAAGGACCTGAATATTAGCTTTGATGATGCAGAAAAGCTGCTCAAAGGCCTTCCAGTAAAAGATATCCAGCCAGAACAATTAGAGTCAGGCCTTAATGTGAACATCCAAAACCTGCTTGAAGAGATAGAAAAAACATTCTCATTTTATGAAGCCAGTAATACAAGCGAAAAGAAAATTGAATTTATCTTTCTCAGCGGAGGGCTTTCTAAATTAAAAGATTTGAAGAATAATTTTGATCAAAAATTCAATATAAAGACTGAAATCTTGAATCCATTCCTGAAAATAACCCACGATGGAAAGAAATTCGATCCCATTTATTTTGATGAGATGGCCCCCCTATTCGGGGTGGCTGCAGGATTGGCAACAAGAAAAATGGAAAAATAAAATGATCAGGATAAACTTACTCAAGCCTGAAAAAAAAGATGTAAAGGTTGCTCCCAAAGCACACGAAGCTACATTCAAAGAAAAAAACACCACTCCGCTATACAGCTTATTTATTCTCCTTGCCGTTGCAGCAATAGTAGCTCTTTTCTTCTTCCAAAAAAACAAGATATCTGAAGAACAGGACCTTCTTGAAACTGCCCAACAGGAGAAAAAAAGCTTACGGCTAGTATCGGAAAAATTACAGCAGCTGGAAGCGCAGAGAG
>CBFDDY010000042.1:0-12395 GCA_965603705.1 uncultured bacterium
GTCCATCTGCGTAGATCTCAACAGGCCAGTCAGGTTCCAAGGGATTTCCTTGGGAGGGAGTCACGATTTTCCCAGCAGCATAAAGACGGGGTCCGACAAAAACACCCGCGTCAAACGCATCTCTCCATGCGATATCGATATAGTCCCGTTCCCCCACTATTCTGAGGCCTGTAAAACCCCTGCTTAGTGCATCCATAGCGTTTCTGCCCGCCCGAATAGCTGCTGGAAGGGTGGGTTCGTGTCCGAGCATATTGTGTAGATCCGGAAGCAGATCGGATAGATGTACGTGCATATTCCATAAGCCTGGGAGCACATATGCTCCTTTAAGGTCAAACACCTGTACATTCTTTTCTCCAGGAGTTTGATGATAGGATCCGTGTTTTATTTCTGTAATAGTATTACCGTTAATAATCAATGTTACGCCTTTCATGGGTGCCTCACCTGTACAATCTATTACAGAACAATTGGTTAGAACGGTTTTCAAGGGCCCGGTATCTTGAGCAAATATTTGGTTTGAAATGAGAAAAAACACGGCCAGAATAAAAACGTTAAGCTTATTTAGCATCTTCATAATAACTCCTTTATGATTTTACTTCATTAATTATCAATAGGTTCTATCTTAACAATTTTTGGGAATACTGAACCTGTTCTTCCGATCATTGGTTCAGTTGTCAGCCAGACTCGGTCTCCTGCAGTACTATGGATAGTATTTTTTTCATCTGTGCTTGTTACCAGGCATAACTTTTTTCCCTTATATTCACTGTTTTCTGATATGGTGAATGCTGTTTTTATCGCTTCACCCCCTGGAGCTTGACATTCTGTGATAAAAGAAACTGTTGCTTGATATCTTCCTTTCGGAGGAATGTAATTATTTTCCTGCACTTTGACTTCTAATAAACAGTTCTCGATGGCGAATGTTTTAGCATTGTAATCCCCATCCGGGATAACAGTCGGGAATTTATAATCCGGATTCGTGAGTAATGCAAAAATAGCGGGGTCATTTTCCAGCACTTTTTCTCTTGAATTTAAGCGCCATTCAGTAATTATTTGTTCTTCCCGTCCCGGGAGATCCTGAACACCTAATATAGATGTTAGAGCCCAGTAGATATATTCGTCAATTTGGCATCCATAACCACACGATTCATCATAATAAGAGTACCAGGCATCTTCTGGATATTTCTCTGGAATTTTTTCAAAGTGACCTCCTCTTGCTAAATCCATAGCATTCGCAACCTCAGTTCCCTTTGAATAACCAAATACTGAAGAATAGGTATTACCATATCCATGACGAGTTATCAGGTGCAGGGTTTCTTCCCAAAGGCCGTCAAATGTTCCTTCTGCAACTGCATTCGGATTTGCTTCATTGGCAAAATTATCATGATAGACTCCATCAGGGAACATATAGTGTAAATCTTCTTGAATCAGCTCCCATTCTTCCCCTGCATCCTTAGTCATGATCAAAACAGCTTTTTTTTCTTTCAGAGCATCCACAACAAGCTGGTTGTCAGGTACTCCGTCCTTGTCATTATCCAAATATTGAGCCAGCACATTTGCGGCATGAAGCATTTTGTTATCAGGGGCACTGGCAGTTGCATAAATATGAATGCCAAATACATCCACATGTTTGGTAAAAGCAGGGATATTTGATCCGCCTGAGCTGCAGCCAATTAACATTAGGCTTACGAAAATAAGCAATATAGATGATACCAATTTCACAATGACCTCCAATATTTTATGACTTTTTTCCTTATAATATACTATAGACTGCTTTATATAACTATCCTGGATTATTCACGAGTCGAGGTTGCTGCAGATGCGAGGCACAGGGTATGAAGCGGTGGTCCTTTACCGCAAGTGCCCTGTAACGAAGCAGATGCAGTAAAATCGGCTTGCCTTTATATAAAAAAATACAGATTATAGAGGATCTTTTAAATTGAAAAAGATACTATGATGGTTACCCTGCTTTAAGGAGTTTGTCATGAAAAGATGTTTAATAATTATTATTGGCTTTTTTGCTATTCTTTCAATGTATTCTTTATCCCTTATTGCTAAGGAAGAGGTCCCGCCCAAAATTTTCAAAGACTGGAACCCTGAATTTAAACTGCATCAGCCTGATCTTTTTAAAGAGGCTGGAGCTTTGACAAATGCTTTTGCTGATTATGACAATGACGGCGATCTTGATTTATTTGTCGGTTTTCGGGGAAAACCAAATCGATTGTATCAGAATGACAAGGGGAAATTTAAGGATGTGGCAGCCCAGATCGGACTGGCTGATTCCGATGTTACCCGGACTGCTGCCTGGGGGGATTACAACAGCGATGGCCATATGGATCTTTTTGTCGGATTCGTGTCCGGCTCTAAAAGCTGGAACCGGCTCTATCGTAATGATGGAGAAGGGAAGCATTTTACTGATGTAACCGAATCCAAAGGCGTTAAGCTTACGGGAAGTTTCCGGCAGGCCAGTTGGGTCGATTATGACAATGACGGCGATGTGGATCTCTTTGTCGGCCTTCGGGACAAGCCCAATGTCCTGTTTCAGAACAAAAACGGCAAATTCATCGATGTGGCAAAACAGTTAGGTATAGGCGATTCCCGCAGGACTGTGGGAGCTGCCTGGTTTGATTATGATAAGGATGGAGATCTTGATTGTTATGTCACTAACATGGATGGCGATGCTAATGGGCTATACCGGAATGATGGTTCAAAGTTTGTGGATGTTGCCAAAGAAGCAGGTGTAGAAACTGGCGGGCGGGCCCTTGGGTCGGAAAAGTATGGTAGTGTCCGGCCATGTTTAGGCGATTATGATAATGACGGGAATATCGATATTTTCCTGGCAAATTATGGTCCTAATGGGCTTTTTCGAAATATAAATGGAATAAAATTCAAAAATGTCGCACCTGAGCTGGGTCTGGCCATTGATAACTGTTATGATACCGGAACCTGGGGCGATTATGATAATAATGGCCGCCTTGATCTTTATGTTAACGGTACGATTACCCACGGCAAGAGCTATGAAGATTATCTTTTTCGTAACGATGAAAACGGGTTTGTCAATATCACTCCCAAAACAATCAAGGATAATAACGGTGACCACGGCGCTCATTGGGTAGATTTTGATCAGGATGGCGACCTCGACCTAGCGCTGACCGGTGCAGCTGCTGATGGGATGCACCACCTCCTTCGCAATGAGCTACCTGAGGAGATTGCTCAGCAATCGCTTCAAGTTCTTGTCCTTGATAGTAAAGGACATTACACCTGTGCAGGGTCAGAAGTGCGACTTTATGAAGCAGGAACAAAGAAACTTCTTGGGACGAATATGTTTGATACAGGCTCGGGTTACAATTCCCAAAATGCCATGCCGGTCCATTTCGGATTAAGGGGAGTGAAGTCGGTAGACGTGGAAGTTACAGTATTGACCAAGAGCGGCAGGAAAAAGGTTTGGTCGGAGAATGTCAATCCGAAAACATATGTAGGACGCTGCCTTATTTTTAAAGTTGATGCGCATGAATGAATAATTCAGATTCATCTGAAAAATAAAGATCTAGCTCAGAAAAATTACAAGTATTACCCCCAGGATTAGCATAAATATCCCGGTTATTAGATGAAAACGGGGAAGTTTATCCTGGCGCCAGCGCTCTACCCGGGCAGTTGTGGTAAAGCCTAGCCCTACACCCAGAGTTATCAATATAAATGGAATAATAAAAATGAGATTATAAAGTAGTAACAGCCAAACTGCCTGTATGCGGGATGCTGCCTGGCTCAACATGCCGATGATGACAACATATGGCCCTGAGGTGCAGGGTAAAAGAAATAGGCTTATTAACAGCCCCGTAAAAAAAGCTCCTGGTATGGAGGTAATCCCTGATGTTAGGCGCTTTAAGAGCGGTTGCCAAGTGGGGAGGACCTCGATCCGGAAACGGTTACCCGGGAAAATACTGTCTTTGATATTCCAGGCTCCTATTATTATTGCCAGGCAGGCAGTGATCTTATATATGATTCGCTGGATTCCTGAGATTTTTAATGCTGAAAAAAGGCCCAATCCCATAAGAAAGTAGGATATATAACAAGCTCCGGTAAAGGCTAATCCAGCGCCCAGGATGTGCCGTTTTTTTCCGCGGGAAGCAAGTATTATTGTCCCCAGAAGCAGCACTAGGACTGCACAAGCGCAGGGATTGATAGCATCTACTGCGGCAGCTCCTAAAACCGCTGGCAGGGTAAGGCGCCTCTGTATTTTGACCTGAGAGTCTTTCTGGTCTAGAAGTTTAAGAGGGGATGCGGTTTTTTCCCGCAGAGCTAAGCGGACTGCTGTTTCGATCTCCCTTTGTATGCGGCGGCTGCTTCCCTGGAAGGCATTCTTTCCGATAAACAGGGCCGGGGTGCCTTTTTTTAGAATATCTTCAGCCTCAAAAAACTGGGCTAGCTGTAGGAGAAGTTCGGCATTTCCAGGAGCATGGATTTCATATTTTTTTATAGATACCGGGTAATTGGCTTTTATCCTCTGCTTAAAAAAATCCTCTAGCTTGGCACATTCCGGGCATGCGGTCTCATAAAAATATATCAGTTCGACAGTATCTGCGGAAGAGGTTAAAAAAAGGAGAAATAAAATTACCGGAATAACGGTTATATTTAATTTTTTCACGGGGGGATTTTTGAGGAATTAGATTTTTCCGGAAATTAAATTTTTTGCACCATTCTGTTTCTTCCACTCCTTAAGCCCACCTACAAGGCTTATATACTGGGAAAAACCTTTTTGCCGGAGCCTGCGGGCTTTTTTATCGCTCTCTTTCCCGTCAATAGAATAGAGATAGATAATGACCTCTTTGGAAAGAGTTTTGGCTGCTGCTGCAGCCCATCTGTCGATCTTATCTGCCGGAACATTGATTGCGCCTATGATGTGTTCCTTCAGAAATTCTGCAGGTGAGCGGGTATCAATAAGCACAAAAAAGTTATAGGTCATCTCCCCGATAGGAGCCTGATAGAATTCAAGGGGAAGGACTTTGCCTTTGACCTTTAAGGTCAAGGGGCTTTTATCCGGGTTATTGTAATGGATCTCGATTTTTTTATCTATGGATACGCCCCCATAACCCAGGCTTTCGAACACATATTCAAGTTTAAGGGATTCACCGGGGGAGAGGGTGGATTTTGATATAGGCTGAGCCTGAACACAGGCAGCAAAGGTGCGGATCTGCAGGATGCGGGCCTCGACCGTTCCGGGATTGGATAAGGTAAAGCTTACGGGAGCTCTTATCCCTTCGCGGACAGTCCCAAAGCCTACAAACGCTTTATCGGCCTTCAATAAGGGAGATTGGGAAGAAAAGATAGCAGTAGATAATAGGCTAAAGGCTATTAATATAAAGAGTATTTTTAATGTATAGGTGATGGCTTTATTTTTTCTCACATACATTGTTTCATTGTTATAAACTATAACCTGTTGCCTTTCCGGTCTTTCCTGTAGTTCCTGATTTATCTGCAGCGCATCCAGTCGGAAGCTTGGTAAATATGTTCCAATTCTTTCCAGAAATCATTCATATCGCAAGTCATAATAACCAGGTCCTGGAGTTTTTCGGACTTGTCTGTAACATAGTCGGGGATTATGACTTCATGGCTGAATCCTAATTTTTTTACAAGATTTCTAGCACTTTTCTGCTTTTTCATCATTTTTACGACTAACTTTTTTACGCCGTTATCCGCTGCCAGGAAATAGAGTTTGCGTGCCAGCATAAGCCCTATACCTTTATGTTGGTAATCTCTTGCTACGATCAATCTCAATTCCCCCTGATTTTTCCGCCAGTCATCGTGGGAGAGCTCTAATGCCCCAGTAGCAATGATCTGGTCATTATGGAGTACAGCTAATCTGATATCTTTTTTATGCAAAGCATCAGATATTCTATTTTTTACGATTTCTTTATTTGTAACATCGATACGAAGATATTTTTGGTCCTTTAAGGGGAGTGAAGTAAAAAACTTCATGAGGTTTTCCAGGTCATCAAGAGTTAATTCCCGAACAGTTAGTTCGGTTCCATCCTTTAATGTCATTTTTTTTTGCATAAAATACCTCCTTTTAATTAACCTGACCTATTCATAAAAAAATGGCGATGTTTCTATTATTAATTTATTTTCAGTAATATGCAAAATTTTTTCAAGAATAGTTATTTTAAATCTTTTCGGGTTTTCATTTATAATTTTAATCGCCATTTTTTTACCAAAGGCGAGCCGATTTTACAGCATCTGCTTCGTTACAGGGCACTTGCGGTGAAGGACCACAGCTTCATACCCTGTGCCTCGCATCTGCAGCAACCTCGACTCGTGAATAATCCAGGTTGAGTAAAGTTAAAAGGGCAAGATAGGAACTAGAAGATTCCTTAATTACTTTTTATAATTACTTTATGAAAAATAAGGATATTTTCCTTCTACTAATAATATAAGGTCAGAAAGTGTTTATGTCAAATTGGCTGGATTGCCGACCTGGCTTTCCAGGTATCCATTATTGTGATGAACTGAATTTAACGCTCCACTCAACAACATTATCGGATTCAGCGTCTATCTGGCCTGAAAGTTTAACTTCCAGAATGCTGCCTGTCAGTTTGGCATAAAGGATTTCTGGGCCTGCTTTGATGTCCGAGGCAGTTTTACCTTCAGGGACGTGGATAAAAAGCGAATAATCATCTCCGGGGATGACCTCTGATAAGCCACTTAAAACTTCTTGTTCAGAATCCCAGTTGAGTTTTTTAAGGCTCACTGAACAGGTTATATGCCGGGATGTGGCAACAAGTTGGGGCTTGGGGAGGACTGGTTTAATAATAAAGACGCGAGTGCCGTGGGCCGGGATAGATGCTGTAATAGCGTCACGTGTTATTTCCTTTAATTCCTGGCTCCAGAAATCAAAGATCAAATATTCTTTATCCGTGTCCAGTCCCAAGTCATCCTTAAGCAAAATGGTATCTTCCCCTGCCTCATCTTTCCAGTTAAAGAGAGCTGCAACATCATACTCTCCAGCCTCAGAATTTACTTTAAGGTCAACAGCACGCGGGAATTCCTTAACCTGGGGGCAGCACCAGATTACGCCGTCTTTTTTTTCAGATTTAAGTTTATATGAATAAAGGTCGATAGGAACGATGTGGGTAGTAGGCATGGTTTTTTGGTAGAGTGCCAGTTTTTTCCGGGATAGTTTATTCATGAAATCACTGGCCATATACAATTGTCCCGTGAGAGCGATAGCAGTAACGATTGTCCGGCCTTCTTCCAGGGTCAAAGGATTGCGGAGCATGGCTGCATCCGGATCACAGTGCCAGGTGATATTATTGAGGTAATTCCCACCAAAGAGGGAATGAAAATAAGTCTGCATGGACATGCCACCTTCTTTTTCCGGGTACCATATAGCCTTGTCATCACCGCCGATGCGGGAGCCGTCAAAGATGCCGAAGCCCAAGCCGACTTCATGCATGGCACAGCCTCCGATATATATCTCCGGACCCAGAGTCTCGCGCAATGTTTTCTGAGCAGCAAGATATAAATCCCGACTTTCTCTTTTTGGGTCAAAGGCGTTTTCCTTATTTTTTTCATAATAATCCATCCAGGTTCCCCAACCTGCATCCTTGATATATTTAAGCCCCCAGTCTTCTTTAAGCACTGTGAACATAGGTTTTAGATGCTTCTCAATGACCTTAGGATTAGAGTAATCGAGCCTCACAACTGTTTTATCCGCAGTACAGCAGGCGCCGGAAAGCTCTCCGTTTTTGTCTTTTAGGTAGAAATTTTCCGGGTATTTATCCGCACATTCGGCTTTGGCATAATTTGAACCATATATATTGACCCAGAGGGCAGGTTTAAGGCCCTTACTGCTGATATACTCAAAGAGCCACTTCCCGCCGTGGGGGAATGTTTTTTTTGTCCAGTCCAGGTAATTGGCATCCTCGCCCCGGGTAAAGCAGGCGTCCAACTGGATATATTCCAAGCCGTAAGGCTTTAAGTGTTTTGCCAGGGCATCGGTTTCTTTCATTACATCTTCTTCTGTTGTTCCCATATAATAACAGTACCAGCTGCTCCAGGCGATGGGTGCATTTTTAAAGCGCTGAGGTATTGGTTTATAAAATTTGAGTCCTAAAACATTGATATAATAATCTGGTATAAGGGTCACAGCTGATTCATCTGTAACTGGAATTGTAACTTCCATTAAATCCTGATCTGCGGGGTTGCGTTTGAGTTTACTTGCTTGAGGAAACCGGATCATTGTATCAGTATTACGGTCGAAGAGGCAGGAGATATTTGCCGCGGTGACCTGTCCCAGGGCGGTGTACATTATATCGTTGTCCTGATTCTCTGTGCGGGCAGGGATACGGTCTTTTGAAGCGGGGGCGGTGCCCTGAATATATGTATTTTCTGCTATGCAGGTTATTTTAACGGCATCTTCATCTACAGTTAGGATCCAGGTCGTCTCTTTTTCTCCCTGGGCGGATATTGTCAGAGTATCTGCTTTTGATTTTATGGACCAATCTGAAAAAGCTATCAGTTTGTCATTTTGGGAATAAAATAACTTTGCTTCTTTTAAGAGAATTCCCAGGTCAGTGTGATTTATACTCAGGGTCTCTTGGGAAGCATCGGCTTCGATGTGCCATTTATTCACATCTAAGACCGGGGCAGATGAGCACCCCATAAAATAAAGACAAATTAAGGCGATTAGACATGATCTTATGAATTTATTTTGAGATAATAATTTTCCTGACATTCATTCCTCCTTTATTCATTCAGCTTATATTTTTAGCTAAAAAAATGCAAGCAGCATAGGGATAATTTGCTCCCTATTTTTTTCTGTGATATAAAACCTATGAACAACAATAACAACCCGCAAGGAGGCATATTGTGAGAAAATATATTTTATTGTTCTTATTGATATGTCTGGCTGCTGTTATGACCTTTAACTGCACCAGGAAGCCGGAAAATCAGGAGAAAAGGGAAACAAAAATGGAGATAAATAAAGAACTATTCGGCAAAAAACAAGGGGAGGATGTCTTTTTGTATACCCTTTCAAATACTAAAGGGATGAAAGTTAAGATAATTACCCTGGGAGGGATCGTTACTTCTTTAAGCGTACCGGATAGAAACGGCGATTTTGAGGATATTGTCTTGGGATTTGATAATTTACAAGGGTACATGGACGAACATCCGTATTTTGGAGCGCTTATAGGCAGGTATGGAAACAGGATTGCAAAGGGGCATTTTGGGCTGGACGGAAGAGAATACCAGCTTGCCACCAATGATGGGAATAATCACCTCCATGGCGGAGATATAGGCTTTGATAAAGTTATCTGGGAGGCAGAGGAAATCAGGGGAGAAGGTCTTGTGGGAATGAAGCTTTCCTATCTTAGTAAAGATATGGAGGAAGGATATCCCGGAAATCTTTCTGTAACAGTGAAATATTCTCTGACTGAAGAAAATGAGCTGAAAATTTATTATACTGCTGAAACTGATAAAGCCACTCCGGTTAATCTTACTCATCACAGTTATTTTAACCTGACTGCCTGTTCAGAGGATGTGTTGAACCATGAAGTTACAATTTTTGCTGACGAATACACTGCGGCTGATGAGGAGCTTATCCCCTATGGAGAGTTGGAGGATGTAAAAGGGACTCCCATGGACTTTTTAAACCCTTATACTATCGGCTCCCGTATTGCAGAAGTAACCGGTGGCTATGACCTTAATTATGTGCTCAATAGTACAGAGGGGGGTATGAGCCTTGCTGCCCGTGTTTATGAACCTAAAAGCGGCAGGATGATGGAAGTTTATACTATGGAACCTGGGCTGCAGTTTTATACAGGAAATTTCTTAGATGGAACTCTTATTGGGAAGGATGGAAATGTCTATAAAAAACATTTCGGATTCTGTATGGAAACCCAGCATTTTCCGGACTCACCTAATCAACCTTCTTTTCCATCAACAATTCTACGTCCGGGAGAAAAATATACTCATTCCATGAGCTATAAATTTTTACAGGGGTCGCATCCTGCTGCTATCTAGCCTATAGAGCAGGAAAACGCCAAAAAATCACCCCTCAATTCATCTCAAAAGGCTATTGATAAAAATGGCTTTGATTTGGCACAATATAAAAACTAACATAGATTGAATTATTTGGAAGTCGATAAAGCATAAATAAAGGGAATTAGTAAAATGAATGAAGAAAACAATCGAAAAACCCGGCTTTTAGAAGATCTTGATGAAGTCCGTAGTAGGATCTCTGAACTGGAAGAATCGGAGCAGCAACATAGTCAGGCCGAAAATGAGCTGCGGAGAGATTTAGATCAATATAGACATTCAGTCGACGATGCCCCGATAGGAGTCTATATTTTAAATGTTCAGGGGCGGATTAAGTATATGAATTTATTTTTGCTTAAAAAATTTGATGTCCCCTTTATTGAGGATGTCCTGGAGAAAGAAGCACTGAGTTTTCCTCTCTTTGCTGATTCTAAGGTTTCCGAGCAGATAAGAAAATGCCTTGAGGAGTTGAAGCAGACAGTTTGGGAACAGACGCTCCAGGATAATTCCGGGAAAGAAGTCTGCCTGCGCCATTATATAAATCCGATTTTTAATAAAGACGGCTCCATAAATGGAGTCTTCGGGATTGTTGAGGATATTAGTGATAATAAAAACCAGGAGAATGACCTGACCCACAAGCTTGGATTGGAAAAAAGCATGCATAAAGTTTTATCCGAGATTGTGGGTGTTTTTGATATAGATGAGGCGATTGATACTGCTCTAGCTCAGTTAGGAGAAATATCAGGAGTTGACAGGACATATCTCTATCTTCTTTATGAAAACGATAGTAAGGTTGACAATTCTCATGAGTGGTGTGCAAAAGATATCCCCCCTCAAATTGAAACTCTTCAGAATCTCTCTGTAAATGACTTTTCCTGGTGGAAAGAGAAACTTTACAATAATGAACTCGTCAGTGTCACTGCCTTAGAGGAGATGCCGGAAGAAGCAGAAGCAGAAAAAGAGTTCATTGGAAAACAGGGAGTAAAGTCTTATCTATTAGCTCCTGTCTGGATTAAAGATAAACTTGCCGGTTTTATGGGTTATAGTGTGATTTCTGAGATTAAGGAGTGGAAAGAAAAGGATACTCTTCTGCTGCAAACTATCAGTGACATTGTTGGCGGTTTTTTAGAGAGAAAAAGACTTGATGCGGTTAACAGGCAGAGGGAGGAAAGATACACTAGACTTGCCCAAGCCAGTTTTGAAGGGATATTCCTTATTGATAAAGGGGAAGTTGTTGACACAAACCATATGGCGACTATGATCCTGGGTTATAAGCCTTCTGAATTTCTAAAAAAAGAGATTACAGATTTTATTGATGAGAAAGACAAACATTTGGTACGAGAAGAACTGGAAAAAGGAAGCTCTCAGCCTTTTATCTCAGCAGCTAAGCAAAAAAATGGGGCCTTGATCCCTGTAGAGATTCAAGCAAAGAGTACTCCCTTTAAGGAGGGCTCTCTTCTTATTGTCTCAGTTCGTAATATTTCTGGGCAGCAGGGCAGCAAAAAAGAAAAATGGAACAACCTGGCTGATTTGAAAAATTCTTATGAGGGAATGATTAGGGCCCTGGCTTCGGCTGTAGCTTTGCGGGATCCATTTGCAGCTGGCCATGAAAAAGGTGTTGCTAAGCTAGCCTGTGCCATTGCAAAAAAAATGGGACTAGCGGATAACAGGATCGAAGGCATCAGGATAGCTGCTTTAGTCCATGATGTGGGAAAGATCGGGATTCCCTTAGAAATATTAAGTAAGCCCGCGAAGTTAACAGAAGCAGAGCTTATGATCATAAAAGAGCATCCCAAGACCAGTTATGAAATGTTGAAGGATATAGAATTCCCCTGGCCGGTAGCAAAAACCGTTATGCAGCATCATGAAAGATTAGATGGCTCTGGTTATCCGGAGGGAAGTTCAGGAGGAGAAATTATCCTGGAGGCAAGAATCCTGGGAGTTGCTGATACGATCGAAGCTTTCCTCTGTAAACGTTCTTATCGTTCGGAAAAGGGGCTTGAAAGTGCTATTGAAGAAATCTCAAAGAATAAAGGCAAGCTTTATGACACCCAGGTTGCCAAAGCCGCCCTTTCTGTTATTACAGCAGAAGGATTCAGCCTGAACAATTTATGAAAATAGAAGAAAAACAATATTAGACACGGATTGACGCGGATAAATGCGGATAAGACTAAGGAGCTTTTTATTTTTGGCTTGCACCCAAAAAATAAAAAGCTCTTTTCAATTTTGGGCAAGGCCCAAAAATAAATCTTTGTTCAACTTACTTCGCGAAGCGAAGTGATGAAGGGTTGTTTTGTTTTGACGATTCATTGGCAAAACAAAACAACGTTTTAGTCTTAACCGTGTAAATCCGCGTCTAATAAAGA
>CBFDDY010000043.1:0-12382 GCA_965603705.1 uncultured bacterium
GGCCCCCTGGGCGGGCTGCTGGGAATGATTCTTATAACCACTGTGATGTGGTCGCTTATTCTAGCCTTAACCTTTGAATTCTCCCGTACTTTCCATGCCTTTGACTACCGCACTTTTTTTAAAAAACTGCTCGGGCCTTTTTGGTTTGTATTTGAGATCATGTATTTTATTCTGCTGTTTATTGTCCTGGCAGTTATCGGCTCTGCCGCCGGAATACTGCTAGAGACAAATTTCGGGATCCCCTATTTTATAGGGGTAGTGATAATGTTAGCCGCAGTCGGATTTCTGACTTTTAAAGGCAGTGGCTTGATCGAAAACTTCCTTTCCATCTGGTCCCTGTTACTATATGCAGTTTACATCACCTTTGTTGTAGTGGCTGTTATCAAATTCGGTCCGGAGATCCAGAGTAATTTTGCAGCCGGAACTATCCTGCCAGGCTGGGCTTTGGGCGGATTTAAATATGCTCTTTATAACCTGGGGATCATTGCTGCTGTTCTTTTCTGTCTTAATCATATAAAAACTAGAAAGGAAGCCATTATAGCCGGACTTTTAGGCGGCCCCATTGCCATCATTCCCGGGCTGCTTTTCTATATAGCTGTTGTCGGCTTTTATCCCAGTATACTGCCGGAGGAAATTCCTGCAGTTTTTTTACTCCAGAAAGCCGGTATCCCTATATTATTGATCGTTTTCCAGATCATTCTTTTTGGCACCCTCATAGAAACCGGCACCGGCTTTATTCATGCTGTAAACGAAAGGATCCACTCTACTTTGCAGGCAAAAGGGAAAAAACTGCAGCCGTGGCAAAGGGCATTGATCGCGATTGCGGTTCTTAGTATCGCTTTTATGTTATCCTCTTTTGGAATAATCGACCTAATATCCAAAGGCTACGGCACAATCAGCTGGGGATTCTTTTTTGTTTTCATAATCCCTCTGGTTACACTTGGGATATATAAGATATTTTCATGTAGAAAAACAATATTAGACACGGATGGACACGGATAAGACTAAGACGTTGTTTTCTTTTGCCAATGAATCGGCAAAACATAACAATCCTTCATCACTTCGCTCCGCGAAGTAAGTTGAAATAAAGGTTTATTTTTGGGCTTTGCCAAAAGATATCCTGTTATCATATATATTCAATTGTCGCTGGAGGCTTTGAGGTCAGCTCATAAGCCACTCGGCCAACTTCCGGTATTTCTGTTGTTATTCTTTTGCAAAGCTTAAGCAATATTTCCCATGGCACCTGAGTAGGTTCAGCAGTCATGGCATCCCTGCTTTCCACAGAGCGGATAATTATAATATCTCCGAATTTTCTCTGCCCCTCTTCTACTCCTGTGCCCTTATCACTAAGTAAGACAGCAAAGGCCTGAAAAGGATTTAAAGGAACGATCGCTTCCTCAACTATAACAGTCGCTTTACGAATAAGTGCGACTCGCTCTCGGGTCACTTCTCCGACAATCCTGGTAGCCAATCCGGGGCCGGGAAAAGGCATCCTCTGAGTAATGTTCTCAGGAAGACCAACCGCAGTAGCTGCTTCTCTTACTTCAGGCTTAAATAGCTCCTTAAGCGGCTCTAATACCTTGTATCCATATCCTTTCTGCGGGTCAATGCCTATCTGCTCAAGGATATTATGTTGGGTTTTTACGCCGCCTTTAGTTTCGATAATATCAGGGGCTATAGTTCCCTGGAGAAGAAACTTAGCGTCACTATTTAAAACCTCTCGCTTGAAAACCGTGTAAAAAGCATTACGAAAAGCTTTACGTTTATCTTCCGGATCAATTTTCCCCTGCAAAGCTGTAAAAAATTCCTCTTGCACATCTATAATCTCAACCGTAATATCCAGGTCTGCAAATATTTGCTGGACTTCCTGAGGTTCTCCTTCTCTCATCAACCCATCATCAATAAAAATTACTTTCATTCTGTCTCCGATTGCCTTGTGGGCAAGTACAGTACAAACGGAACTATCAACTCCTCCTGAAAACGCAGAAATTATCTTATCCTTTCCTACTTCTTCCCTGATCTCAGTGATTTTTTCCCCGACAAATTTTTCAGCATCCATATTCTTTACACCTCCTCTTAACCATTAGCGATGAGAAAAAATAAAATATCTCACCCCTTAATTCACCTGAAAGGGCTATTTACAGTTTTAGCCTTTAATGCGATTATCTTTATAGTGAAAGAAAGTTATTAATAAGAGGAGGGCCACCATCCAAGGTTTAGCGAAAGAGTAGGACGAGGATTCCTCTCTTGGCCCTCCTCAATTTTATCATCATAAAAAGACTAACCAGATTACCTTCCACCACAATATCTTGTTACCTCTTAATCAAAAAATACGACATGTTGACCTTTATGTCAAGTAGAAAATTTTACTTATATGATGAAATGCCGAGGGTCGGACTCGAACCGACACGTAGGAACCCTACGAGGGATTTTAAGTCCCTTGCGTCTACCAATTCCGCCACCCCGGCAGACATTTACAGGGGGCAATTATAGCATAAGGATATAGCTTCCTCAAGATTCCATTTTCTTTATTCCACCGTGACGCTTTTGGCCAGGTTGCGGGGTTGGTCAACATCTGCTCCCCTGGCAGCAGCAATATAATAAGCAAAAAGCTGTAAGGGCACAGTTGTCAGAAATGGCGAGAGCAGGGAAAGAATAGCAGGAATCCGGATAACAGCATCCACTTTCGTTTCGATCTCTTTATCATCCTCATAAGCTACGGCAATAACATAGCCTGAACGGGCTTTGATTTCGGAAATATTACTCATAATTTTTTCATAAATCCTGTCTTTAGGTGCGATTGCCATAGTAGGCATTTTATCATCAATAAGGGCGATAGGGCCGTGTTTCATCTCTCCGGAAGGGTAGCCTTCCGCATGGATATAGGATATCTCTTTTAATTTCAGGGCTCCTTCAAGAGCAATTGGGTAATTTGCCCATCGTCCCAGATAAAGAAAATGAGAAGCAGATATAAATTTTTTTGCCAGTTTTTCTAATCCTTTTGCCTGGCTGAGAATGCTTTCAATTTTAGTGGGAATACGCTGCAGCTCCTTAATATAAGACAGGCCGGTATCTTTATCCATTGACTCCTGCAGCTGACCTAAATATAGGGCCAGCAGTATTAAGGCTGTCATCTGGGCGGAAAATGTCTTGGTCGCTGCAACTCCAATCTCTGGCCCGGCATGAGTCATCAATAAACCAGCCGTCTCTCTGGCAATAGAGGAGTTTTCCATATTACAGACTGCCAAGGTCAATGGTTTTTTGACCTTGAGGGCTCTTAATGCCGCAAGTGTATCTGCTGTTTCCCCGGACTGAGATACAGCAACGACTAGAGAATTTTTATCCAAGATAAAATTTCGGTAGCGATACTCGGAAGCATATTCTACATCTACCGGAATTCCGGCAATCTCCTCGATAAAATATTTTCCGACAAGGCTAGCATTAAAAGATGTTCCACAAGCAAGAATAACAATTCTTCTGATACTTTTTATTCTGGCAGGAGGAAGTCCGATCTCATCCAAGAGGACCTCCCCTTTGTCCATAGATATTCTTCCTTTTAAAGTGTCCCTGATGACACGGGGCTGCTCGAATATCTCTTTAAGCATAAAATGCTTAAATCCACTTTTTTCAATCATAAGAGGATTCCAGTTGATATAGTCGACTTTTTTCTTTAAAGGTCTGCCGGAAAAATCAGAATAAGTCACTCCTTTCCTCTTAATAACCGCCATTTCCCCATCGCTTAAAAATACAACATTTTTTGTATACAAAAGGAGGGGATTTACATCAGAAGAGATGAAATATTCATTCTCACCCAACCCAACAATAACAGGAGGGCCCTGTTTAACAAGGACTATTTTATCCCTGTCTCGGGAAGATATTACAGCAACAGCAAAGTCCCCTTCCAGATGCTCTATCGCCTGCCTTACAGCTTCCTCCAGGTTCTCCTGGAAATATTTCTCAATAAGGTGAGCAATGACTTCCGTATCTGTTTCTGTCTGGAATTTATGTCCTTCAGAACTCAGCTGGGTTTTAAGGTCCAAATAGTTTTCAATAATGCCGTTATGCACAATGACCAGATCTCCGGTACAGTCCTGATGGGGGTGGGCATTTTCTTCGGAGGGCCTGCCATGCGTGGCCCAACGGGTATGGCCGATACCATAATTTCCTTTTACCGCATCTTGCTTGAGAACATCTTCCAGAACGCTTATCTTTCCTTTGGCGCGTCTCCTCTGGATCAGGCCATTATCAACAACTGCAATACCGGCAGAGTCATAGCCGCGATATTCCAGTTTTTTTAATCCTTCGATGAGAATCGGAACGACATTTTTTTTACCGATATAGCCGATTATTCCACACATTATTTTTTCTTTTTCCGGGGAACCCAGCCTTTTATTTCCTTCTGTTTTGTGCGGGTAATAGCCAGGGCCTCAGAGGAAACATCTTTTGTAATAGTAGAGCCAGCGCCAATATAGGCTCCTTTTCCTACTTTAACAGGAGCGACCAGTTGAGTACCTGAGCCGACAAAAACTTTATCATCTATTATCGTTTTATTCTTTTTTACGCCATCATAATTACAGGTAATCGTACCGGCTCCGATGTTGACATCTTTTCCCACTTGGCTGTCTCCCACATAGGAAAGATGGCCCGCCTTAGAGCGGTTACCAAAAACTGTGTTTTTCATCTCGACAAAATTTCCGACTTTTGCTCCTGTTTTTATAATATTGCCAGGCCTTAGATGAGTAAAAGGCCCGATCTGGGTTTTATCAGCTATGCGGCTTCCCTCTATCATAGTGGAGGAAAGAATTTTTACGCCGCTGCCCAGGCTTGAATTTATAATATGGGCGCCCGGGTAAAGAGTGCACTCCTTACCAATAACAGAATTCCCCTCAAGGACAACAAAAGGATAAATAACCGTATCTCTGCCGATTTTTACATTAAAATCAATCCAGGTTGAAGCAGAATCATAAAATGTCACTCCTTTTAGCGCCATAGATTCAATTTTTTTCATGCGTAATGCTTTTACTGCTTTAGCCAGCTCAAAACGGTCGTTCACCCCTACTATCTCTTTGACGTATTTGGTCTGGTGGACTCCGACTTTTTTCCCGGAGGATGATAAAATTTCAATTATATCCGTAAGGTAATACTCTCCCTTTATATTTTTATTGGAGATCTTGGGAAGAGCAGCTATCAAATCCTTTATTTTAAAAACATAAATACCGACATTTCCCTTTTTAATTTTTCTCTGCTCCGGGGTGGCATCTTTTTCTTCTATGATCCTTATTCTGTTTTTATCCAGGTAGACGAGGCGGCCATACCCGTAAGGATCAGCCATTTCCGCTGACATAAATGTAAGCGCATTACCCTGCTTCTGGTGCTGTTTTAACAAAGGGCGCAAAGTCTGCGGACTGATCAAAGGAAGGTCTCCGTTCATGATGAGAACATCATCCCCTTTATACTTAGAAAGAGTTTTACTAGCTGCCATAACCGCATGCGCAGTCCCCAATTGGGGTTTCTGAGTAATAAAGCTGATTTCTTCCCCGGTAAACTCCTCCATAAGCGCCTCTTTTTGATATCCTACGATCAGGTGGGTCATTTTAGGCTTTAGCCGGGAGATAGAATCCACCACTATTCTAAGCATGGGTTTTCCCATCAAAGTATGGAGGACTTTGATTTTTTCTGATTTAAATCTGGTGCCTTTGCCGGCGGCCAAAACCAGAGCATGAAATTGTTTTTTCATTTATTCATAAAAAATAACGATATAGACAATACATCTTTTCTAATTCACTTTCGCATTAACTATAAGATTAAATTTTTCATCTTCCTTTAAGGCCTCAAAAGTGATTTCATTCTGAGCCAATAGACCATAAAAACTATCCATTTTAACAGCTTTCTTTAAATACTCCAGGCAATTTTTTTCATCTTCCATCAAGCAATATACATTCGCTATTAGATAAAACACCTTCCCTTCTTTAGGCTTTATTTCACGGGCCTTATCTAATGCTTTCAGCGCTTCTTTTAACTCTCCCTCGTTCATCTTGTAAATGCCATATTGATAATAGTCTGAAAATGTTTTTAAGGTGATTGTTTCTTTATTCAGCCTTCCTTCACAGATATTAAGATAAATATTTGCCCTCTCTGTAAGTTCCATCTCAGCAGGATATTCTTTCAGGAATACTTTAATGGCATCTGCGGCTTTTTTAAAATCGCCATTTCGAAAAATTTTCATACTTTTACTGTATGCAGCTAATGCATCTTCAAATGATTTTTTTTTGGATGTCTCTTTTTCTTCCGGCACTTTTTACTCCATTTTATACTAATTTATTGATTGCAAACATTTTATCCTAATACAGGTTTTTTGACAAGGGGGGACCGGGTCTGGAGTTCCCTTAATTTTTTTTCGAACTTGCTGGGGTGGAGGAATGGACACTGGTAAATCCCAGCTTTTAAATAAAAAATTTAAGGAACTCCAGAAACCTAGTCTATAAAAATGTCCAATAGTCCGTATGCTTTTGGATAAAACGGATTGCTTTTAAATGAAGCTTGTGACCTGCGCTTTTAGCTGAAAATTGAGCATATATCGGACTTCCCAGTAAAGCTATATCCCCGATCAGATCCAGGATCTTATGGCGGACAAATTCATCAGGGAAGCGAAGCGGGCCGTTTATGAGACCCTGCGAATCAAGTACCAGGGCATTTTCCAGCGAACCTCCCTGAGCCAGGTTTTTTGCTTTAAGAGCAGGAACATCTTTTAAGAAACCATAGGTCCGGGCCGGGGCAATTTCTTGAGCAAATATCTTTTCATCAGCTGTAATGCTGAATTTTTGCTCCCCTATTAAAGGATGATCATAATTTATCGAATATGATAACTTCAATTCATTAAATGGTTTTACAGAGATTGAACCATTCTCGTCTTCAACCCTAAAAGGTTTCTTAATTCTTAGCGCCCGTCTCTCCTTGTCCAAAGACTTTATACCAGCAGCTCTAATCGCTTTTACAAAAGGCAGAGAGCTACCATCCATTATCGGTATTTCCCCTGCATCAAGCTCAATTGTAAGGCTGTCAATCCCGGACATAAAAAGAGCTGCCAGCAAATGTTCAATAGTCTGTATTTTTTTGTCTCCTGAAGTCAATACAGAGCTGTTATGAGTGACAACCTTGGCAGGGTCAATAAGGAATTTTAAGTTTTCCAGGTCGGTTCTAATAAAAATGATCTCGCCAGAATCGGATGGCTTTAACTTAAGGGTGGTATTTTTGCCGGAGTGGATACCAATTCCGGATAAAGATATTTCTTGTTTAAGGGTGTGTTTCTGCATCAGGGTTATTATAACTTAATACTTATATGAATGTGAAATGGGAAATAGGAGTATAAAATTCAGGTGTAGCTTGTGCTCTCATGCAAATGGGGCGCTGGGTTGGTATGTCTCCGTCCTCACTCCACCCATCCCCCAGTGGGTCCCTTACATTCCGGGCGGAGAGATCCCAATCCAGCTTAAATCCGCTAAAACCAAGTATGCCCACACCAGAATTTCATCTCAGCTCGCCTGAAAGGTAAAAAGGTTTACAATTTTTTCCATTCACGGTTTTTCGCTGGAGTGTTTAGAGGTGATTGATCAGGCTTGCCGTATACGCGGCGCCAAAGCCATTATCAATATTAACAACAGAAACACCACCCGGGCAGGAATTAAGCATGGCCAGCAGGGCAGTCAGACCATTAAAGCTGGCACCATATCCGACACTGGATGGAACCGCTATTAAGGGGACATCAATCAAGCCGGCAATAACACTTGGCAGAGCGCCTTCCATCCCGGCTACAGTTATTATAACTTTGGCTTCTTTTATTCTCTCATATTCCCCAAAAAGCCGATGGATCCCAGCAACGCCGACATCATAAATTTTTTCATAATCATTACCTAAAAGATCACAAGTAACAGCTGCTTCTTCAGCAATCGGGATATCTGAAGTTCCGGCTGTGATAATTGCAATCTTGCCATTTCCGGGAGGGGGAGTCTTTATTTTATAATATATGGCTTTTGCCATAGGATTATATTGTGCTTCTGCAATATCTTTTTTTATGTTTCGGTAATCTTCAGGTTCTACTTTTGTGACCAGGAGATTGCTGCCATTTTTAATTATACTTTTGGATATTTTAATTATCTGTTCCCGGGTTTTCCCCAGGCCAAATACTATTTCCGGAAAACCTCTTCGCAGTTCGCGGTGATGGTCTATTTTGGCAAAACCCAGATCTTCATAAGGGTAGGATTTTAACTCTTTAACAGCTTCATCAGGAGTAAGCTTGCCTTTATGGACTTTTTGGAGGATTTTTTCCAAATGAGATTTCATGTTCATGATTTTATCATAAATACGCAAGTATAGACAATAATTTAAGTCGCCCCCATTTTCTATTCTCAGAATACCCCCCTAAAATCGATTCTAAGCTTCTTTTAAGGACAAATAATACATCTAAATGATTTATAAGATTAAAGTTACTGAGGTCCGTCCCCATTGCCACTTTTCGAATAATTCAGGCGTACCTGGATTATTCATGAGTCGAGGTTGCCACAGATACAAGGCACAGGGTATGAAGCTGTGGTCCTTCACCGCGAATTCCCTGTAACGAAGTAGATGCGGTGAGATCGGCTCGCCTGAAAGGTAAAAAGTGCCGCTGATAAAATTTGTTTTTGTTTTATGAATACAGCAGCGGCAATTTTTATGAATAATTCAGGCTTGACAATTGGAGGGCACATCCCTATATTTTACAAGTTCAATCCCAATTTGAACCATTAAAATCTCATGGAACCTATTGACCAAGTTCGCCAGACTGCAAATATAATTGAAATTGCCTCTCAATATACAAATCTAATAAAAAAAGGAAATAAACATGTAGGGCTTTGTCCCTTCCACTCAGAAAAAACTCCTTCATTTACTGTAGATGAGGACAAACAACTTTATCACTGTTTCGGGTGTGGGGCTGGAGGAGATATTTTCACTCTGGTAATGGAAAAAGAAAACCTCAACTTTCCGGAAGCTCTGCGTTACCTGGCAGAGAAATACAATATAAGACTTCCTGAAAAAGGAAAGCGCTCCCCCCGTCAGCTGAAATTAGCAGATAAAATATACAGTATTAATGAAAAAAGCCTTGCTTTCTTTATAAAAAACCTCCAAAACACAAAAGAAGGCGAAAAAGCTCTTAAATACCTCAATAACAGAGGGATAGATAAGGAGGCGATCCAAAAATTAAAAATCGGATATGCGCTGAATTCCTGGGATTCTATGCTCTCTTTTTTCCAGAAACAAAGCATTTCTCCCGAGGAGGTGGAAAAAGCCGGCTTAGCTCTCCGCAGAACAAAAAACGAAGGCCATTACGATCGCTTTAGAGGGAGGATCATCTTCCCTATTTTCACCCTTGCCGGAAAAGTTGTAGCCTTTGGGGGAAGGGCTCTCTTTGATCAGGACCCAAAATATCTTAACTCTCCTGATACTCCGATCTACACAAAGGGAGATGTTTTATACGGGCTAAATTTTTGCAAACAGGATATCAGGGAGAAAAAGGAGATGATCCTGGTTGAAGGCTATACTGACTTTCTTTCTTTGTTCCAATCCGGGATCACTAATACAGCAGCTTCCTTAGGGACAAGCCTGACCGCTAACCAGACAGCCCTTGCTTTACGTTTTGCTCCCAGATTGATCATCTGTTATGACGGTGATATTGCCGGGGAAAAAGCAGCAAGGCGGGCTATTTCATTAGGATTCAAAAAAGGCCTTCAAATTAAAATTATGCTTCTTCCCAAAGGCCATGATCCTGACAGTTTTATAACAAAAAACGGGGCAGAAAAATTCCTTTCTCTGGCAAAAAAAAGCATTACAGGCTTAAAATTTCTCATAGATATGCAGCTAAAAGAAACCAGAAAAGATATTCCGGAAGAGAAAGCAAGAATTGCCCGGGAAATAGTCAAGGAGATAGATAATATTCCGGATGCGATCATACGCAGTGAATATATCAAACAGACAGGGGAATACCTTGGTATTGACGAAAACCTATTACGGGCAACCACCGAATATAAACCTTCTGGGGAAAAAAGGGTGGTCCAAAATTCATTCCTAACCGCAGAAAAAAGACTTTTGCAAATTATTTTCACAGACAGCCAAATTGCATCTTCTCTCTTTAAAGAAATAAGCCCTCCTGACATCCAGGGGATAAAAAGTGAACCGATCTTCACTGCCTTTCAGGATTATTTTCAAAACGGCAAAGCTCCGGATTTTTTTCAATTCAAAGAAAAGATCGACCCTGCTCTTTTCAGCTTCCTTTCAGAAGTTTTACTCGAGGAAAGTAATCCCCCTTCATTTGAAGAGGCACGCGACTGTCTCAATTCTCTCAGGCAAATTTCCTTGACAAATCAATTAACAAAGTTAAAATCTCAGATTCCAAGTCTAATAAAAAGAAATGAGCTTGATAAAATTCCTTTAATTCTAAAAAAGATAATGGATATTAATAGACACTTATATGAATTATCCCAAAGAGAGTATTGAGCGATTATAAATGGAGTAAATATTGACAGTAGAAAATTTAACTCAAAAAGGAAAAGTCACTGATCTTTTATCCAAAGGGCAAAAGCAGGGATATCTTCTCTTAAAAGATATCGAAAAAGTTTTTCAAAGTAAAAAGGGTATAAGTAAAGATTTTAATAAATTTCTCAGGTCCATTGATGATTACGGCATAAAAATTGTAGATAAGAATAGACATGTTACTCCTAAAAGAAAAAAAGGCACCCTTCCATCCCTAGATGGGATTGGTCTTACTTCAGACCCGGTTAAACTCTACCTTCGTGAAATGGGAAACATCTCTCTATTAACCAAGGAAGGAGAAGTAACTTTAGCTCAAGATATCGAGCGGGGTCAAAAAATTGTCATTAAAGCTCTTTCAAAAACAAAATTTACCCTGAATAAGATCCTCTCATTAGAAAAGAAAATAAAGGAACAACCTGAGATTCTGCTCGAAGTATTTGAATTAACAGATGTGGCCTTTACTGAGCAAAAAATTGAAGATAAAAAAAATACAATCTTTTCTATGATCGGAAAAATCACAATAATAAGCATTCAATTAGACAATATCCCCAAAGGAAAACAGAATTCAATAGCACGAGGACGCCTGATCATTGAAATCAGCCAGCTTCTCCAGGACTCAAATATCCGCCCTTCCTATCAGGAAAAAATGATCCATGCTTTAAGGGACAAATTAAAGATCATCAATGAGCTGGAAGCCAAGCAGGAAGACCTGAACATTTCATTAAAAAGGACCAGGAGCAAAAATAAGGCCCAGGAGCTTGAGCAAAAAAATAAGACAATTACCATTCAATTAAAAGGCCTTGAAAAAGAAACAGGCCTTAACTCGCATGAATTAAGAAAAATCCTCCGGACTATCACAACCGGCAAAAAAATAAGTGATCAAGCAAAACAAGAGTTAGTTTCTGCTAATCTGCGTTTAGTTGTTTCCATTGCCAAAAAATACAGCAATCGAGGACTTCATTTTCTTGACCTTATCCAAGAGGGAAATTTAGGGCTGATGAAAGCAGTGGATAAATTCGAATACCGCAGAGGCTATAAATTCTCAACATATGCCACATGGTGGATAAGGCAAGCAATTACCAGGGCGATCGCAGATCAGGCCCGGACTATAAGAATCCCTGTTCATATGATAGAAACAATAAACAAATTTATCAGGATTTCCCGCGAGCTAGTTCAGGAAACCGGAAGAGACCCGACAAACTTGGAAATTTCTCAAAAAATCGGACTACCTATTAGTAAAGTCAGAAAAATTGTAAAAATCGCTCAAGAACCTATTTCCCTTGAAACACCTATTGGGGAAGAAGAAGACAGCCACCTTGGAGATTTTATTGAAGATAAATTCATTCCTTCACCCCCAGATGCGGTTACACATGTTAATCTAAAAGAACAAATAAGCGACGCCTTAAAATCACTTACAGAAAGAGAGGCAAAAGTCCTAAAAATGAGATTTGGTTTAGGAGACGGAAACGAACATACTCTGGAAGAAGTCGGGCATCAGTTTAAAGTCACGCGTGAGCGGATCAGACAGATAGAATCTAAAGCATTACAAAAATTAAGGCATCCAAGCCGCAGCCGAAAATTGAGATCCTTTTCCCATGTAGAGAAAAAACTGTGAATTGTAAATGCGGAAAATGGTAAATTGTAAATAGTAAATTGAAAAATCTTAAGCCGTGAATTGGGAAGAAAAAAGCGAGAGCTCCTATATTTGATTGACTTGATATTTAAGATTTGTTATAAAATGCAACGGGGCCTATAGCTCAGCGGAAGAGCCCCCGGCTCATAACCGGTCGGTCCCAGGTTCGAATCCTGGTAGGCCCAC
>CBFDDY010000044.1:0-12233 GCA_965603705.1 uncultured bacterium
TAAAAGTTATAGCCTGTATTGAAAAGCCAAACATGCTGCATTCTGAGGAGTTAGAACCCAGGCTTTCTGTTGAGCAAAGGAAAAAAATCGGCAAGATACTCAATTCTTTAAAAGGAGATGCTCAGCTTCTTTTATGGGGGCCTGAGGAAGATATTCCTACTGCCATTGAGACCATAGAGGAAAGATGCAGCCTAGCTTTTGAAGGAGTGCCCCGGGAAAGCCGAAAATCATTTTCAGATGGGACGACAATATTTGAACGTGTTCTGCCGGGACCTGACCGGATGTATCCGGATACTGATTCATGCCCGATTCCGCTGGATGATGAATATATTGAAGCTATGAAGAATAAACTGCCGAAGGATGTATGTGACCGTTTCTCCCAATTACAGAAATGGGGCATTCCCTCTGATACTTATTATTATATTTTAAGGAACAATCTTGTCCCTATGCTGGAAAAGATCATTGATGACCTTGGAATTGATCCAGGATTTACAGGCACTTTGTTCGGCCATGTCTTAAAATATATTGAGGGCCAGAGTTCTGCTTCTCCTAAGTTTTGTTATGAAAGAGTTTATAAGCTGTTAAAGTTCTTGAAAGAAAAAAGCATTAATAGAGAACTGGCTAAAATTATGCTTCCTTTGATATATGAGAATCCTCGGATTGACTTTGATTCTGTGCTTTCAGCAGTAGGTTATAAAAAAATCCCTGAAAAGGAAATACTCAGCAAAGTCTCTTCTATACAGAGAGAAGCGGTAAAATTAGGCATTACTCAGGAGAAAGGAGCGCAGGAGCGGTGGATCATGGGCCAACTTCGGGGGGTCGCGCTGGGGAGCATATCCATGGAAACATTGAATATTAATGTAAAAAAACATATTCTAGAGGAATATTCACGAGAGCAAGATCATGACTGATGATAGTTTTCAAGGTTATCAAGGCCGGGCTCTGGCTGCCTTAAAAAAATACAGTGTCCGTGTATGGGGAAAAGTCAGGGCCGATACTACCCGGGGAGTATTTGAAGGAACGATTTTGCCACGGTCTGAGAGTGATGATGACCGGCATATCGTTTTAAAGATCGCAACCGGGTATAACATTGGGGTAAATATTGACACTATCAAAGATATGCAGGAATTAGGTTATAAAAAAGCCCATTATCAAATACCGGAGAAAGAATTTCCCTATTCTGATGACAAGCCTAATATAAAACTTTTCGGTACAGGCGGTACCATCGCCTCCCGCCTGGATTACCGGACCGGGGCTGTGATCCCGGCTTTTTCTCCCGGGGAGCTGTATGGAGCAGTGCCTGAACTGGCAGGTATTTGTAATATAACGACTGAAAAGCTTTTTGGGGTATTTAGTGAAAATATGGGACCTAAAGAGTATAAGATTCTGGCAGAAGCGATCGGGAAAGAGATAAAAAATGGCATAGACGGAGTAATAATCGGACATGGAACAGATACACTTCACCATACTGCTGCTGCCTTGACCTTTATGATTCAAGACCAGCCTATTCCTATTATTCTGGTAGGTTCCCAGCGCTCATCTGACCGCCCAAGTTCAGATGCGGCTTTGAATCTTATGCATGCATCCTATGCAGCTGGGCATTCAGATATTGCTGAGACTATGATATGCATGTTCGGACCTACATCTGATGAATATGGTTTTCTTCACCGGGGCACGCGGGTGAGAAAAATGCATTCCTCCTATCGGTCTGCTTTTAGGACGATAGGGGATATTCCTCTGGCTAAAGTCACCCGGGACAGGGTGGAGCTTATAAAGAGCTCTTATAAGCCTCGCAGAAAGGATAAAAAAGTGACTATCCTTCCTTATTTTGAAGAGAAAGTTTCTATCGTATATTATTATCCGAATATGCGCCCTGATATTATTGACTCTCTGGTAGATAATGGCTACCGGGGGATTGTTATTGCTGGGACCGGTCTGGGGCATGTAAACAAACCGCTTTATCCTGCCCTTGAAAGGGCGACGGAAAAAGGGGTGGCTGTTTATATGACAGTACAGACTCTGTGGGGCTATGTACATATGTATGTATATGAAACAGGCCGAGACATGATGGATCTTGGGGTAATTCCGGCTGAGAATATGCTGCCTGAAGTAGCCTATATTAAACTGGGCTGGGCACTGGGGCAGACAGATGACCTGGATAAGGTAAAAGAGATAATGCTGTCACCTATAAATGATGAGATAACTGAGCGGGAACCTTATAACGGCTATTTAATCTATCAGGGCGGGGTGCCTGAAGTTGAGGAGTTTATAAAAAAATTCCATAAATAATACCAATAGCAAAAAAAAAACGGGACATCCTCTTTTTTTAAGGATGTCCCGTTCCTATTTCTGTAAATATTTAAATTTAACTGTTCAGGATCTTCTCAACTTCTTCTTTGTCGACTTCTGTAATATAGGGAATACCACTGATATAGGATGCTTCTTTTGTCAGGCATGCTATGTCGTCGCGAGTGATGTAGCTAAGGTTGAATTTTCTGCTTCCAGCCATGAACTGTCTGAGTCCCTGGCTGAGTCTTGAAAAGTATCCATGGACTCCTAGGGCTCCTGTGTGGAGTTTATCAAACCGGTCCCCCAGTTGTTTCTTAAGTTTGGGAGCTGTTACAAAAATTTCTTCTCTGGAATTTCCAAAGCGTTCTACATAAACAGGGATTTGGCTTTCATCTATTCTTTTGCCGATGGTTTTTCCTACCATAGCAGCTGCAAGCGGTGCGCGGGCCATACCAATTATCTTGACATAAGGTGCTCCTAAAGCGAGTGCTTTGAAGATCTGGTCTTCAAAGGCGATTCCTCCCCCAAAAGCTATATCAGGAACGAATTCGCCTTTTTCATCAAGCTTCTTACAGTACTGATAAGTCAATGACCACAGCTCTACCCCGGGGACTCCCCATTCATTCATCATGCGCCAGGGGCTCATGCCGGTTCCACCGCCGGCCCCGTCTACTGTAAGTAGGTCAAGTTTGGCTTTTGAGGCAAATTTTACTGCCCGCGCCAGATCAATAGGTCGGTAAGCGCCGGTTTTCAAGAATACGTATTTAGCTCCCGCTTTTCTGAGTTCTTCAACTCTCTGCATAAAAGCTTCTTCTTCGACCATTCCCAGACGGGAATGTCTTTCGAATTCTTTGAAACTTCCTTTTTCAAAAGCTTTGATCGTATCCGGGTCTTCCGGGTCGGGAAGGACAATATATCCTCTGCGTTTTAATTCCTGAGCCTTAGAGAGCTTTTTGATCTTTACCTCTCCACCGATATCTTTAGCTCCCTGACCCCATTTTAATTCAACTGTTTCGATTCCAAGTTTTTCAATGGCGTATTCCTGTACTCCCAGGCGAGTGTCTTCAACGTTGGCTTGAACTACAAATGTTCCATATCCCTCCTGCCAGTCGCGGTAATACTTGATTCGGTTTTCCATATCCACGGAACGGATGACTCTGCCGTTTTTGATCTCTGATGCTTCATCCATACCGCAGACGTTTTCTCCTACAGTCATAATAACGCCTGAAAGGGCAGCTCCCCCGGCAAGTCCTTCCCAATTTTGCTTTGCTACATTTGTTGAGCCCATGCCGGAAATAACAAAGGGAGCTTTTAATTTAATGCCTTTGTCATGACCAATGGCGGTTTCAATATTGACTTTTGGAAAGGTAGCTTTATCACTGTCCGCTTCTACCCCGTGGGCGCCGGCTGCGGTTCCCATGATGTTGAAGTCAGACAGGTCTACAGGGTATTCTTTTTCTGATGCTGAGGTGATGATGCCGAATGGTTGGGGGTAGAGGACTTCATGTCCACGATAGGCTGACTTTCCGATTTCGCACATGCCGATACAGCCATCTACACAGGTTACACACATGCCGCTGAAAGGGCTGATTGAACCTTCTGTTCTGTTTTTTGTCAGAGTAGCGGCGCTCCGATTGAGTTTTGTATAAGACATTATATTCCTCCTAAATTTTTCTTCTGTATATATATATTAAGCAGTATGCAGAACATTGTTTTCTTTTATTTCTCCTGTGCTTTACTTTCCGGTTCTTCCCGGACACAGGTCCCGCAGCGGCCGGCGTCATACATCCAGCACTGCAGCTCATCATAGAGATCTATACAGGTAGGGTCCATAGTCAGACAAGCATTGCAGATATCAGTATCCGGATCAGGTCCCTGACAGCGCAGCTGGCAGGCAGGGCAAATATACATACACCCACCACACAGACGGCATTCTTCAGAGCGGACGTCGAAAGGAGTAGATATTTTTCTCTTGTATCCCCGGTTTTGAAAGCCGATAGCTTTTCCGTCCATCTGTTCTGCGCACATGCGTACACAAAGCCCACAAAGAATGCATTCTTCGTTGCGGACTTTGAACCGCTGCTGCTTGACTCCGAATTTTGAAGCTAAATCTTGAATGACCTTGGAGTTAGGTGCTACTGATAACATAAGCTCGATCATCATTTTCCTGGCTTCTAAAACTCTTTTGGTGTCAGTATGGACAACTAATCCTTCCTCTGCCGGGTAGGTGCAGGAAGAGACAAGTTTTGTTCTAGGTGCCTCTCCTATTTCTACCAAGCAAAGCCGGCATCCTCCGTATACACTCAGGCCTTCATTGTAACAAAGAGTCGGTATTTCAAGGCCATAAAATTTAGCCACTTCTAAAATTGTCTGGCCTTCTTCGGCTCTGACTTCCAATCCATTTAATATAAAATTAATCATTTTCTATACTTCCAATTAGCTATGCCTGAATTTTTTCTAAAAATGAAAAATATTGATTTACTTTTTCTGATTTTATCTCTTTTGCTGCAAATATAGGATGAGTGCCAAGTGTGTCTCGAATTTTTTGGTCAACCTTACACTTCGAACATTCATAATTATTGGAGCAGACTTTATAAGACACCATACCCATTAGCGCGTATCTACATATATGTTCACTTCCAAGCGACTCACGAAATCTTTGTACCGCGTCAAATTCCATTTCAATAGCTCCTGTAGGGCAAACATAAGAGCAGGCTCCGCAGCCAATACACACATCTGAGGCCAAGTGAAAAGGAGTGTCCACTTTTAAATTTTTCCCTCGATTTACAAATCCAATTGCTCCTATTCCAACTATTTCATTGCAAACACGAACACATAGACCACAGAGTATACAGTCTTTGTTCTTAGGTTTGAAGCGAGGTTTTTTAATGCCTATTTTATTAGCCAAATCCCGGACTACTTTTACGTCCGGGCATCTTGCCAATAGAAATTCAACAATCATTTTTCGCCTTTTTAGGATTCTATCGGAATTTGTTAGAACCTTCATGCCTTCCTCAACTGGGAAGGAACAGGCAGCTACGATACGGTTTTCCTTTTCCTTAATTATTTCAACAACACAGAGCCTGCAAGCACCGTAAGGTGCAAGTCCTTCATGATTACAAAGTGTAGGAATTTCTATACCAAGTTTTTCTGATGCTTTAAGTATTGTTGTTCCCTGTTTAACATTAACTTTTTGATTATCAATAATAAGAGTTATCACTTTTCCTCACTTTATGATTATTGAATCGAATTTGCAGACTTCATAACATGCTCCACACTTAATGCATTTTTCTTGGTCTATTTTATGCGGTTTCTTTTTTTCGCCGGTAATAGCTTCAGTTGGACAAGCTCTCACACATACGCCACATCCAGTGCATTTTTCAGCATCAATTGAGTATGAAATCAAATCAATGCATACACCTGCTGGACATCTTTTGTTTCTGATGTGTTCCTCATATTCATTTCTAAAATATTTTATAGTTGATAAGACAGGATTACCTGCAGTTTGACCAAGCCCACATAAGGATGTCTCCTTAACTGTTAGAGCTATCTCTTCCAGCAGTTCAATATCGCCTTCTTCTCCTTTGCCTTTAGAAATATTGGTTAATATTTCTCGCAATTTTTCTGTCCCTTCCCGGCAGGGAACACACTTACCGCAAGATTCGTCTTCAAGAAAGCCAAGAAAATATTTAGCTATATCTATCATGCAAGTATTTTCATCCATTACAATCATGCCGCCTGAGCCCATCATAGATCCCACTTCTGTCAATCTCTCATAGTCAACAGGTAAGTCTATTAGACTCTCTGGGATACAACCTCCTGAAGGACCACCTGTCTGAACAGCCTTTAATTTTTTGTTATTGGGAATTCCACCGCCAATATCATATATAATCTCTTTTAGGGTAATACCCATAGGTACTTCCACTAATCCTGTATTATTTACTTTTCCAACTAAAGAAAATACTTTCGTCCCTTTACTCTTCTCTGTTCCAATTTTTGAGAACTCCCCTGCACCTTTTTTAAGAATTACTGGAATATTTGCCCAAGTTTCAACGTTGTTGATGTTAGTTGGTTTCCCCCACAAACCTTTCACAGCAGGGTAGGGGGGTCTTTGCTTTGGCTCGCCTACTTTTCCTTCGATAGAGGAAATGAGGGCTGTTTCTTCGCCACAAACAAAGGCTCCCGCACCCTTGCTAATATGGATTTGAAAATTAAATCCTGTTCCAAGAATGTTTTTCCCAACGAGCCCTAATTTTTTGGCTTTGGAGATTGCTAAAGAGATATGTTTAACAGCTAAAGGATATTCACCTCGGACATAAAAATAACCTTCCTCTGCTCCTATAGCATAGGCTCCTATTATCATCCCTTCCAGAATGCGGTGGGGATTTCCTTCTAATAAACTGCGGTCCATATAGGCTCCAGGGTCACCCTCATCAGCATTACAGACTATGTATTTTATGTTTCCGTTTGCTTTTCTTGCGAATTCCCACTTCTTCCCTGTAGGAAAACCTGCTCCTCCTCTGCCTCTAAGACCGGATTGTTTGATAGTGTCGATAACATCTTCTGGAGTCATTTTTGCCAAAATTTCGGATAGCGAACTGTAACCCCCAATAGAGAGATAATCATTGATATCAGTTGGGTCAATCAAAGCGTTATCTTGAGAGATGATTCGCTTCTGATATTTATAAAAAGGAATATCATTTTCCTGGATATATTTTTCTTTTGTAATTGGATCATAATATAAGAGCTGGTCTATAATTTTATTATTTAAAACGGTTTGGATAAGGATATCTTCAGCATCCTTTGGTTCGACTTTTTGGTAGAAAATATTGTGTGGCTGGATAATAATGTTAGGTTCAGCCTCACAGAAACCATGGCAGCCTGTAACTTTGATTCTAACATCATTGTTCAATTTTTCTCTGCTGATAGCTTTTTTTAAAGCTGTGATTACTTTTGATGCTCCTCTTGCCCGACCGCAGGTTCCGGCAGAAACCGTAAGGATGGGTTTTTCTTCGGATTTTCTCTTATTGATTTGGGTTTCAATAGCATGCTTTAGTTCTGCGATTGAATGTATTTTTGTATTTTTATTCATTCTGTTTATTTTTTCTGTATTTTTTTAGAATTGAATGTACTGTCTTAATAGTTGTTTGGGAATAATAATTATCATCCGCTACAACTACTGGACCAATTGCGCAGCATCCAAGGCAGGCAACAGTTTCCAGGGTAAATTGTTTATCAGCTGTAGTGCTTCCTGCCGGAATATTTAATTTTCTTTCAAATTCATTCAAGATTTTAGGCCCTCCTTTTACATGGCAAGCTGTTCCTAGGCAGACCTTGATTACATATTTTCCGCGTGGTTTCAGACTAAAAGCAGCATAAAAGGTTGCAAGATGGTATATTCGGCTGAGAGGAATTCCTAATTTTTTTGCTACATAAGGTAATATCTCTATGGGGAGGAAATTTGCCTCAGCCTGAATGTCTAGTAATATGCTGACTAAGTTGGTTTCTTTCATGCCATATGCATGAAGAATCCTGTCTACTCTTTCAGATTCCATTTATTTCTCCAAATCACATCTTCGGCATCTTTTTGCTTCACGAATTGCCATCTCTTCAGTATAGCCTAATTCAACTTCCTCAAAGCTTTGCAATCTCTTATTGACATTCATTAATGGCATCTCAGGCCGCTTTAGCTCTTCTTCTTCCTTGGCCAACTGAATTGGTTCAACCCGCATCCTGGGTCTGGGCCTTACATATCCTTCAAACTTTTCACCTCTGATATAGCTATCAATGGATAGAGCTGCTTTTTTTCCAGCTGCGATGGCTTCAATCACTGTTGAAGGACCAGTTACTACATCCCCGCCAGCAAAAACATCCGGCTCGTTTGTTTGGAGAGTGCGAGAATCAACTGTAAGAAGATGCCATCTCGAAATTTGAAACTTGTTGTCTAAAAAGTCAAGATCAGGTTCTTGAGCGTTTGCTCGAATAATTGTATCGGTATCAATAACAAACTCAGAACCTTCTAATGGAATGAGTTCTCTCCGGCCTAGTATATCAGGTTCTCCAACTTGCGTATGAGTGCATTGCAGAGCGGATACTTTTCCCTCTTTGCTTATAATTTTATTAGGAACAGTCAGATATAGGATTTTTACTCCTTCCTTAAGAGCCTGATCGATTTCTGATTTTTCTAAAGGCATTTCTTCCCTGGTTCTCCTGTAAATTATATTTACTTTGCTTGAACCAAGGCGCCTACACACTCGAGCAGCGTCGATAGCAATGTGGTTATCTCCTATTATAATAATCTTATCACCGGGTTTTTTCTGGTTCCCAAGATTTACATCTTTCAAGAAGGATACACAATCAATAATCCCTTTCAACCCGTCCTCCCCAGGCAATCCCAGTTTCAGTTGCTTGTGCGCGCCTGTGGCAATGAATATCGCCTTATAACCCTCTTGTTTAAGCTTATTTAGGCTTAGATCCTTTCCTATCGGTGAATTAGTCTTAATTTCAACTCCGAGATCACAAATTGCATCAATTTCAGCCTTTATTATCTTTCTTGGAAGACGATAATCTGGAATGCCAACAGATAACATACCGCCTGCTACTGGCATAGCCTCGAATATTGTGACCTTATAGCCTAAGCGCGCCAAATTATAAGCAGCAGTTAATCCTGCAGGACCTGATCCGATAATGGCAATCCTCTCTTCTTTCGCACTTAGTAAAGATGGACGATTATATCCTTCATGATTTAGAGCATAGTCTGAACAAAAGCGCTTGAGAGAACGGATAGCAACAGGTTTATCATATTCGCCCATTTTACAATTTAACTCACAAGGGTGGTTACAGATGCGACCGCAAATAGATGGAAAAGGATTGTCTTCTCTAATCACATCAACTGCTTCATTAAATTTACCCAATGCAATTAAAGCAATATAGCTCGGCACATCTATGCTAACAGGGCAGGCATCTTGACATGGGGTAGGTATCAGCCTCTTACAAACTAATGCGGGACACATTTTTTTTGTAATATGAGCCTCAAACTCATCCTTAAAATATCGCAAAGTAGCCAAGACAGGATTACTTGCAGTCTGCCCGAGTCCACACATTGATGCATCTTTTACTATGTGGGCTAATTTTTCTAATAAATCAAGCTGTTCTATCGTCCCCCGTCCTTCTGTGATATCAGATAATATTTCCCACATGCGTTGAGTTCCCTCTCGGCAGCTCAGGCATTTGCCGCAGGATTCATTCCTCAAGAAATTGAGAAAATATTTTGTAAGGTCAACCATACAGGTGTTTTCATCCATCACTATCATACCGCCTGATCCCATTATACTTCCTGCCTCAGCTAGACTTTCATAGTCTACAGGCAAATCGAGCAATTCAGCAGGTATACAGCCACCTGAGGGACCGCCAGTCTGAACTGCCTTGAATTTTTTGCCATCTGGGATTCCCCCTCCTATGTCATATATGACCTCACGTAAAGTTATCCCTATTGGGACTTCAACAAGCCCTGTGTTGTTTATTTTGCCAACTAATGAGAATATTTTCGTCCCTTTGCTTCTATTCGTGCCAATTTTTGAGAACTCATCTGCACCCTTCTTAATAATTACTGGAATATTTGCCCAAGTTTCAACGTTGTTGATATTGGTTGGTTTTCCCCACAAACCTTTCACAGCAGGGAAGGGGGGTCTTTGCTTCGGCTCGCCTACTTTTCCTTCGATAGAGGAAATGAGGGCTGTTTCTTCGCCACAAACAAAGGCTCCCGCACCCTTGCTAATATGGATTTGAAAATTAAATCCTGTTCCAAGAATGTTTTTCCCAACGAGCCCTAATTTTTTGGCTTTGGAGATTGCTAAAGAGATATGTTTAACAGCTAAAGGATATTCACCTCGGACATAAAAATAACCTTCCTCTGCTCCTATAGCATAGGCTCCTATTATCATCCCTTCCAGAATGCGGTGGGGATTTCCTTCTAATAAACTGCGGTCCATATAGGCTCCAGGGTCACCCTCATCAGCATTACAGACTATGTATTTTATGTTTCCGTTTGCTTTTCTTGCGAATTCCCACTTCTTCCCTGTAGGAAAACCTGCTCCTCCTCTGCCTCTAAGACCGGATTGTTTGATAGTGTCGATAACATCTTCTGGAGTCATTTTTGCCAAAATTTCGGATAGCGAACTGTAACCCCCAATAGAGAGATAATCATTGATATCAGTTGGGTCAATCAAAGCGTTATCTTGAGAGATGATTCGCTTCTGATATTTATAAAAAGGAATATCATTTTCCTGGATATATTTTTCTTTTGTAATTGGATCATAATATAAGAGCTGGTCTATAATTTTATTATTTAAAACGGTTTGGATAAGGATATCTTCAGCATCCTTTGGTTCGACTTTTTGGTAGAAAATATTGTGTGGCTGGATAATAATGTTAGGTTCAGCCTCACAGAAACCATGGCAGCCTGTAACTTTGATTCTAACATCATTGTTCAATTTTTCTCTGCTGATAGCTTTTTTTAAAGCTGTGATTACTTTTGATGCTCCTCTTGCCCGACCGCAGGTTCCGGCAGAAACCGTAAGGATGGGTTTTTCTTCGGATTTTCTCTTATTGATTTGGGTTTCAATAGCATGCTTTAGTTCTGCGATTGAATGTATTTTTGTATTTTTATTCATTCTGTTTATTTTTTCTGTATTTTTTTAGAATTGAATGTACTGTCTTAATAGTTGTTTGGGAATAATAATTATCATCCGCTACAACTACTGGACCAATTGCGCAGCATCCAAGGCAGGCAACAGTTTCCAGGGTAAATTGTTTATCAGCTGTAGTGCTTCCTGCCGGAATATTTAATTTTCTTTCAAATTCATTCAAGATTTTAGGCCCTCCTTTTACATGGCAAGCTGTTCCTAAGCAAGTTGTGATAATATATTTACCCCTTGGCTTAAGGCTAAAGGAACTGTAAAAAGTTGCAACTCCAATAACATCTATAAGAGGAATATCCAGAATTTTTGAAACATTTATCAAAGCCTCTTTGGGGAGATAGTTATATTCTTCTTGGATGTCTTGTAATATTGATAAGAGGGCTTTTTTTTCGTTGGAATATTTCGATATGAATGATTTTACTTTTTGGCTTTCAACATTCACAGCTATTCCTCCCAAAAGTTTGATTTATTAATTTAGACAGGTTCACGTGTGGACTTATTATCTTAAGTTTGAAGTAAAATTATAAAGATAAATTATTATTTCTCCTCTTTTACTATTGAGGATTTCCTTAGTATTAAAATCTTGACTATAAAAAATTAAAAATAAATTATTATGAAATTGATTTATAACAAAAATAAAATTCACTTGTCAAGGAAATTTAAAGATTTCGGAGTCCGCTCTAGATGAAAGACTATGATATCTTTTAGGACTCTATGCGCTGATTGAATCTGTTCTAAAGTAAAGGGAATGTTTTTTCCCTGAGGAGGCGGGTTTTTTTTAACCCAGATAAGAAAGTCCTGCATATCCGGGGAGAGCTTGATTTTTTTATTTGGGGCGCAATCCAGACAATAGGCACCATCTTTTTTAGGAGAGAGCCAGCGCTCTGACTTAAGCTCCCGCCGGCATTTTTTGCAGTATTTGAAATCAGGGAGAAGGCCGTTTATTTTGAGAAACCAGATTTCAAAATAGGCGGTCAATTGTTCCCGCTTCCCTCCAGCCTTAAATTTCTGCAGTATTAATAAAAGCAGGCGGAAGAGAATGTCATCATCAGTTCTTGACGGGTATGAGCTTTCAATGAGTTCGGAAAAATAGGAGAGAGTAAAAGATGTGTGGATATCATGGTGGACTTCAAAAAACGATTCGATAAGGTCGCAATTGCTGATTGTAACCAGCTCCTTACCTTCCTTTTCATAATAAAAGACCTTTACGTAGCTGAGAGGCTCCAGGCTGCTGCCGAAACGGTT
>CBFDDY010000045.1:0-12035 GCA_965603705.1 uncultured bacterium
CCAGTGCATAAGCGGTACGGGCGGTCCTGCCGGCTTTTTCGTCTCCAAAACGAGTTTTCATCCATTCAGCTGCAGTCATAACCTTTGAACGGCGTACCCATTTTCCCACATAGGCAAGAAAGAAAGCTCCCATTAAAAATCCCCACATCCAATGATGCCACATAGATTTCATACCCAGGACAAAGAGGATGGAAACGATCCACATAGTGCCGGTGACATCAAAATTTGAGACAGAACCTGACATGGCCAGCGCCAACCAGGGAAGTCTTTTCCCCCCAAGAAAATAGGATTCTAGATTTTGAGAAGCTCTTTTGTGGTAAAAAAAGCCTACCCCGATAACAACCGCAAAGTAAAGAGCAATTACACTATAGTCGAGAGCACTCACGTTATTTTGCTTTTGTTGCCTCAAACATTGCTAAAATGTTTTCAGGAGGAACATCGGCCAGAATATTATGTACTTGTTGAAAGACAAATCCACCGCCTGGGGTTAGAACTTTCAACTGGTTATATACATGTTTTTTTACATCATCAGGATTGGCATACGGGAGGATATCACGCGTATCACAGCCTCCTCCCCAAAAAGTAAGTTTATCTCCGAATCGGGCCTTTAACGAAGCTGCATCCATGCCTTTGCAGCTAATCTGTACTGGGTTGATGGCATCCAGGCCAGCTTCAATAAGGTCAGGGATTAATTCCCGGATTCCGCCGCAGCAGTGCAGCATTACTTTTACATCCGCTAGTTCGCGGGCCCGGGTCCATAACTTGTTGTGAAAGGGTTTGTAATAGCGGCGGTACATATCTGGAGAGATCAGAGAGCTGTTTTGACCGCCCAGATCATCACCAAAAGAAATGATATCAATATAAGGCCCTACAGCTTTAAGCCATTTCTCAAGGTTGCCCATATGGATATAACAAAGTTTTTCAGACAGGCGGTCTGCTGCCTCCGGGTACATCCGCAAATAGAGGAGGTAGTTATCCATTTTGTACAACCACTGCGGCAGTTCGAACATGGAACCACCGAAAAGACCGATTACAGCCCGGTCTGTAGATTCATACAGAGCCTTTGCCTTCTCTGCCATTTCCTTAAGCCCCTTATCATTTAGAGGCAGGTGGGCGCCGGGGGGAAGTATCCCGGACCACATCGTGTGTTCTATGATATTTTCCAGGTCAGAAAAATTATCATCTTTAATGCCGCGCTCCCTTAATGGATAAAAATTTTGCTCAAAATAAAGCCAGCCTTTTTTTTTAATACCAAGTTTAATGCCCTTATCAGAAAGCAGGATCCAATCCTCACCCTGTCGTTCCACCTGAGTATAAGAGGGGATTTGACAATCTGTCCCGTCTGATAAGACCCAATCCTTCCAATCTTTATCATCTGATAAGAATCCCCGGCCCATCTCAATCGTATCCACGCCTAGAATATCGAGTAAATCCTCATCAATAATTGCCAGCTCCTGGATCACATCATAGACCCGCACTGTTTTTTCTGGCAGTCCTAGCAGATGCCTCAGCTTGGGATAGACAACAGCTGCTATCCCGGAGGAGCGATGTCCGGAAAAATCGATGGGAATACGGTCAGGAGTTTTGTGATTTAACGCTGTCAGCACTCTTTCCCGTGACGTTATCATTATTGCCGCAAATTATATCCTAATGAACAATCAGACCTGGGCATACATGTTTTTCCATTTATTTAACAACCAGAATGTTTTTTTGATTTTTTGACCGGAGGAGATCATTAAAATTCGCAAGATCTGTTCCGAGTATATTATCAATCTGCTTCTGCAAGGCAGCATGCCGCTTTTGGAGTAACTCAAACACTTCAATTTGCTGATCGGTCGGCCGGAAGTCATTTCCTAGACCACCCCATGAACTTTCCACTTTCTGATAGAGAAAACCTAACCGCGCATAGAGCTTGGATGGATTGCGGAATACGTCCTGTCCTGCTCCTGAGAGCCTCATTTGAAAAAGATTTTTTTCCAAAGAGATCAGTTTTTTATCGAGTTTTTTCCCGGCCTCAATAACTTCTTTTGAATTTTCGTCCTCTTTTAAGATCTGATCGAGATCATAAATCTGTTTTCTGATCCATTCGATTGCATTGATATTATCCACTACTGAATCAAGTTCAGTTTTAATCTCTAGCGATAATTTTACTTGAGCTTGGATGTCCTCTAAAGTCCCAGCTGAATTCGGGTCTTTTTTTACAATAAGTTTTTGCCTTAGTTCTCGACTTCCGACAGAAAGTTTCACTGTATAGTTCCCAGGTACAACAAGAGGCATGATCCCTTCCTGGCGTACTCCCCATGTGGATATGGGACGCCATCCTTGAGGACCTAGATTTACATAAGAGGCATCTAGGGGGCTGGTCCTGAGCTTTGCTTGTTTTGACTCTGCATACCTTAGGTCCCACCAAATGCGGTTTAAGCCCTGCTCTTTTTTCCCCTTAAGAGTTTTAATTATTTGATCTTCATCATCCAAAATATCTATTTTAACTTTGTCTTCCGGTCTGGTCTTTAAGAAATAATTTATAGAAGCGCCATAAGGAGGATTATCTCCTTCACTCATGTCAGCCTGCTGGGTCATCGGAGCACCAACTTGGAGAAAACGGTAAGTTGGCCGCGGAGAAAAAAGATGAATATCGGACTCAAGTACATCTGGATTCAGCTGCTGAAGGGGAGTTATATCATCAAGTATCCAAAAGCCTCTACCGTATGTCGCTACAACCAGATCGTTAAAATGTTCCTGGATTGTCAGCCAGTGGACCGGGGCATGGGGCAGGTTAGTCTGAAGGGAAACCCAGTAATCTCCGTCAGTGAATGAAACATACAAAGCATTTTCTGTTCCAAGATAAAGCAATCCTTTACGGACTGGATCTTCGCGGACACAATGGGCATAACTGAATACACTCTTGGGGATGTTAGAGCTGATCGACTTCCAGCTCTTTCCATAATCTGTGGTTTTATAAACATATGGATCCCTGTTATTAACCTGGTGAAAGTCCATGGTAAAATAACAAGTACCGGCATCATATCGGGAAGGCTCTATATTACTAACTGTGCCCCAGGGAGGAAGGCTGGGTATATTGTCTGTAATGTTACTCCAGTTTTTTCCTCCGTCGCGAGTTACATGCAGCAGTCCGTCATTAGTGCCGGCCCAGATCACGCCTTCTTCAACCGGAGATTCAGCGATGGCAAACACGAGACAGCCATATTCAACTCCTAAATTATCAATTGTTAAACCTCCCGAATCTTCTTGTTTACTCTTGTCATTTGTGCTGAGGTCAGGGCTGATGACAGTCCAGCTTTGACCTCCATTAGTGGTCTGGTGCACATATTGGCTTCCTGTGTAGACCTTGTTATGATCATGCGGGGAGATCGTTATGGGAAAAGTCCACTGGATGCGGTACTTTACGTCGCCTGCAGGCCAGCCCATATAGGATTCCGGCCAAATTTCAACTGATCTGGCATGGCCTGTTTTAAGGTCAAAGCGAGTGAAACCGGCAGCAAAACATCCGGACCAGATAATATTGTTCTCTACCGGGTCTGGAACGGAAAATCCGCACTCACAAGCGCCGATATGGCTCCACATTCCAGATGGGATGCTTCTACCTGTGAGGCTGTTGCTGGGTCCTCTGGTAGAGGGCCCATCCTGTCTATTGCCTAATACAAAATAAGGGATCTGGCTATCAACCGCTACATGATACATCTGGGCAATTGGCAGCCGCGTGCCATGCCAGGATTTACCGCGGTTAACGGATATGCTGACATACTGATCGTTTCCAATGATCATCCTGTCCGGGTTTTCCGGATCGATCCACATGTCATGATGATCGCCTCCGGCTACAGGGAATCTTTTATAGGAGAGGCCGCCGTCGACCGATATTGAAGCCCTGGGTGCAAGAAAATAAAGCTCGTCATGATCATCGGGAGCAACAGCACACCGGGAGTAATAGTGTGGCCGTTGGGTAAGGGTGTGCGAAGAATTCACTAAGTTCCAGCTTTCCCCTCCGTCATCTGACCTCCAAAGTACGCCTCCTTTAGATTTGGATTCCATCCTGGGCTCTCCGTCTCCTGTTTCGATCAAAGCATAAATGCGGTCAGAATTACTGGGAGCAGTAGCAACACTGATTTTTCCTACAGGCGAGGGGGGTAATCCATGTCCTTTGAGACGCTTCCATGTGTCTCCTCCATCTCTGGACATGAATAGACCGCTTCCAGGCCCGCCGCTCCATCTTCCCCAAGTTTTTATTTCAAGCTGCCACATTCCCGCAAAAAGTATACGAGGGTTGTTGGGATCCATGGAAATATCGGAACAGCCGGTTTTATTATCCACAAAGAGCACTTTTTTCCAGTTTTTGCCGCTGTCCTTGGTGCGGAAAACTCCTCTCTCAGGTTGGGGCCCGTAACAATGGCCCATAGCTGCGGCAAAAACAATGTTAGGATCATGAGGATCGATCACAATCCTGCCGATCCTTCCGGTTTTATCAAGCCCCATGTGGCTCCAATTTTTTCCGCCATCAGTAGATCTGTATATTCCATTACCGATCGAGATGTTGCTGCGGATAAAAGTTTCACCTGTACCGGCCCATATAACATTTTTATCAGAATGAGCAACAGCCAGAGCCCCGATGGATGACACATCCTGGTCATCAAAAATCGGTTTCCAGTGAATGCCGCCGTCTGTTGATTTCCATATCCCTCCGGATGCCGCTCCTGCATAATAGACATTTGGGTCTCCCGGCACTCCGGCTACAGAAATAACTCTATTGCCCTGGGGCCCTATATGACGATACTTGAGTTGGTTGTAAATATCTGAACTGATTTCCTGAGAGAAACAAAAAATTGAATTTCCGGCTAAAAAAAAGAAGAGAAAAGCAAAAACCAGCAAAAAATAAATATTTTTTCTAAAGATGTATTTTGACATCACTTCCTCCTTCCTGAACTATTCATAAAAAATGTTGATATTATGGTACTAATTTATCAATAAATATTCTACTCTTATTGATGTGTAAATTCTATTTACTATTTACCAAGTTTAAACAATGAAAAAGTTTACAATTTGCATTATACTTTGTATTATATTAATTAACATTTTTAATGAATAGTTCATGTAAGAGGAAGGCCATATGGGAATTTATAAAGACCTTGTAGGAAAAAAGGTTATAATTACAGGTGGGGCCAGCGGAATTGGCTTAGCTACAGCTAAAAGGTTTGTTTCAGAAGGCGCTCGCACAGTGATTTTTGACTGGGATAAAAAATCCCTTGAACAGGAACTTTCTACAAATCATACTCTTGCCGGTGGAGTATATGTTGATGTGAGCAAACCGGAAGAGGTAGAGGCCGCTTTTCTAAAAACCGATGAAATTCTAAATGGAATAGATGTTTTAATATCCAATGCCGGTATAAGCATCCGTAGTCCATTTTTAAAAATAGATTATAAGCAGTGGTCTAAAGTAATGCGGATTAATTTAGATGGTATGTTTCTGTGCGCTAAAGAAGCTGTAAACCGGATGAAAAAACAGAAATCCGGAGTGATTTTATTCACAGCTTCTACAAACGGTCTGGAAGGACATCCGCTTTATGCTGATTACAATGCCTCTAAAGCAGGTGTTATCTCCCTTGTAAAGACTTTAGCTCTGGAATATGCTCCCTGGCTTAGGGTCAATGCAGTCTGCCCCGGATATGTGCTTACTCCCATGCAAAAAGCAGAATATACTCCGGAAAAGCTGGAGAAACTAAACGAACATATCCCTTTAAAAAGGCAGGCAGAGCCAGAAGAAGTCGCCGGGGTTTTTGCTTTTTTAGCTTCAAAGGAAGCTTCTTTTATTACAGGGCAGGCTTTGCCAGTTGATGGAGGTGAAACAGCGGGTGAACAATTAAGATAGTTATCAAGGGGAGCGGAGCTGTATAATAATCTTAAACTTCCTCGTAACACAGGAGGAGCATATAAAGAATGAATGTAAGTCAAAGTGTGCTGAAACTGATTTCTCTGGAAGGGAAAGTAGCTATAATATCCGGAGCAGCCTCTGGTATAGGGAAGGGAACAGCTAAATTACTGGCTGAAGCAGGCGCTCATATTGCAGTACTTGATATTGATAAAGAGAAGGGAAAAGATACTGCAGCAGAGCTTAAAAAGACCGGTAAAAAAGCCGAATTTTTCAAGTGTGATGTCACTTCAGATGCAGAATGTAAAAAAGCAGTCAAAGCAGTTTTTATGACTTTTGGGAAAATCGATATCCTCTTTAATAATGCTGGTATTTCCATTCGGAAAAACACGGTTGAATTAAAAGAGGAAGAATGGGATATTGTCCTTGGAGTTACCCTAAAAGGGGTTTATATGCTGTCTCATCATGTTATACCCTATATGATAGAAAATAAAGGCGGCAGCATAATTAATACCGGCTCCGGATGGTCTCTAAAGGGAGGGCCAGATGCTGTCTCATACTGTGCAGCCAAAGGAGGAGTGCTTAACCTGACTAGAGCTATGGCTATAGATCACGGCAGGGATAATATCCGGGTAAATTGTGTCTGTCCAGGAGATGTGGATACTCCTCTTCTAAGGGGAGAGTGCAGGCAGTTAGAAGAAGATATAAAGGAATTCATGGAGGAAGCTGCAGATAGGCCTATACGCCGAGTAGGTAACCCGGAAGATGTTGCTCGAGCCGTGCTGTTTTTTGCAAGCGATCTATCCACCTGGGTAACAGGCGCTAATTTAGTCGTAGACGGAGGCGGAATTGCTTAATAAAGGAGGTAAACATGAGTAATAAGAAAGATTTTGTCCATCCTTATATTCCAAACTCAGTACCGGAAGTTAAAAAAGAGATGCTCAAATCTATTGGAGTTAAAGATATTGAGGAACTTTATTCCGAGATTCCTGAGTCTTTAAGGTTTAAAGGAAAAATGGATCTGCCTGAACCTTATTTATCCGAGTTCAGGTTAAAACAACATGTAGAGCAGATTCTGAAAAAAAATCAGTCATGCGTTGAGAACATTAGTTTTTTGGGGGGGGGCTGCTGGCAGCATTATGTTCCTGCTATCTGTGATGAGGTAAACAGCCGTTCTGAATTCCTGACTGCATATGCTGGGGAAGCCTACGAAGATCACGGACGTTTCCAGACACTGTTCGAGTATGAAAGCCTCATGGGGGAGTTGCTGGATATGGATGTGGTTAATGTGCCTACCTATGACTGGAGTCAGGCTGCAGCGACTTCCATACGAATGGCAGGCAGGATAACAGAAAAGCATGAGATTCTTATTTCAGATACAGTGGCACCCGACCGTTTAGCCATGATTAAAAACTATTGCCAGCCGGTTATGGAGATTACCATGGTAAAGCATATCCCGGAAACCGGCCTTCTTGACCTGAATGACCTCAAGGGCAAAATAAACAAAAATACAGCCGGTCTTTATTTTGAAAACCCTTCATATCTCGGCTTTATTGAAAATAAAGGGCAGGAGATATCTGATCTTATTCACAAGGAAGGGGGATTATTAATTACAGGGGTCGATCCATCATCCCTTGGAATCCTAATACCTCCCTCTAACTATGGAGCAGATATCGTCTGCGGTGATATTCAAGGCCTGGGTATGCACCTTAGTTATGGGGGAGGCTTGGCTGGTTTTATTGCTTCCTGTGATGATGAAAAATATGTTATGGAATATCCTTCACGACTTTTCGGGATAACTAAAACATCGGTTAAAGGGGAATACGGTTTTGGAGATGTTACCTATGACCGGACATCATTCGGAGAAAGGGAAAAAGGAAAAGAATTCGTAGGTACTCATTCCGCACTTTGGGGGATCACTGCCGGAGTCTATCTGTCACTTATGGGGCCGAAGGGAATGTATGAGCTTGGAGAGACAATTATTCACAAGGCGCGCTATGCTCAGTTGAGATTAAATAAGATCCCTGGTGTTGAAGCACCTGCTTTTAATAGCTCTCATTTTAAAGAATTTGTAGTGGATTTTAATCAGACCGGCAAAAAAGTAGCTGATATAAATTCTGCTTTGCGGGAAAATAATATTTTTGGAGGAAAGGATATTTCTGGAGAATTTCCTGAACTCGGACAAAGCAGCCTTTATTGTGTGACAGAAATAATTACAAAAGAGGATATTGACTGCCTTGCTGAAAATTTGAAAAAAATTATCACAAGAGGAAGGAGTTGACCATGAGCGAAAAAAAGAAAGCTAAAGTAAGAAATTTTCACCAAGCAAAATGGGATGAGCCCATTATCTTTGAACTAAGCCGGAATGGGGAGAGGGGAATCCTGCCGCCTTCTCCAGAACCAGAGGTAAAAAAGATTACTGGTGATTGTATGTCACAACTGCCGGAAAATATGTTACGCAAAAAGCCTCCTAACTTGCCTGAGATATCACAGATGAGAGTTCTTAAGCATTACCTGCGCCTATCCCAGCAGTGCCTGGGGGCAGATTTTAATGTTGATGTAGGGCAGGGGACCTGCTGCGTAAAATATAATCCTAAAGTAAATGAAATAATAGCTTCCTCTCCAAAAGTGACAGAGCTTCATCCTCTCCAGGATGAAAGTACTGTCCAGGGCGCCTTGGAAATAATGTACAAAGTCGACCTTTTTTTACGTGAGATATCTGGGCTTGATAATTTTACCCTACAGCCAGGTGGAGGAGCTGCTGCAATATTGGCGATGGCCTCAATAATCCATGCCTATCACAAAACAAGGGGTGAAGCAGCCCAAAGGGACGAGATTATCACAACCATTTTTTCCCATCCTTCAGACGCAGCTGCAGCGGCAGTAAAAGGATTTAAAATTATTACTCTTTATCCCAGTGAGGATGGGCTGGTTGATGTGGAAGCCCTTAAAAAAGCGGTTTCAGAGCGTACTGCCGGCCTGCTCATTACAAACCCTGAGGATACGGGCATTTTTAATCCGAAGATCAAGGAATTTACCCGGATCGTGCATGATGCAGGCGGCCTCTGTGGTTATGACCAAGCTAATGCTAATGGGATTTTAGGAATAACCAGAGCCAAGGAAGCGGATTTTGACCTTTGTTTTTTTAACCTGCACAAAACCTTCGGTTCTCCTCATGGTTGCGGAGGCCCAGCCATCGGAGCGTTGGGAGTCACAAAAGAGCTTAAGGATTATTTGCCTGTCCCAATTATTGGATATGACGGTAAAAAATACTTTCTCAAACACGATCTCCCTAAGACGATCGGAAAAGTCAGAGGTTTTCAGGGAGTTTTTCCTGTTATGCTCAGAGCCTATGCCTGGATTATGAGCCTGGGCGAGGAAGGGCTTAAAGAAGTCGCCCGGATCGCGGTTTTAAACAACAACTACCTTCTGGAAAATATTAAAAAAATAAAAGGCGCTGCTGCTCCCTATGCGGAAGGCCGGCACCGTATAGAACAAGTCCGGTACAGTTGGGAAAAGTTGCACCGCGATACAGGAGTCGGAACTGAAGATGTAACCAGTCGTATGGCTGATTTTAGCTTCCATCTTTGGTCGAGCCATCATCCTTTTGTTGTTCCCGAGCCTTTTACCATAGAACCAACAGAATCCTATTCCAAAGATGAACTGGATGAATATCTTGCCGGTTTGGAGAAAGTAGTGGAAGAAGCATACAAAGATCCGGAAAAAGTTAAAAATGCTCCCTATAGAAGCGTAATCCATAAGATCGACCCCAGCACCCTAGATGACCCGAAAAAATGGGCCATTACCTGGAGGACATATTTAAAGAAAAGTAAACAAAAGGATGGATAATTCAAAACCGCAAATACTACTGCATATATGCTGCGCCCCTGATTCGACTGCGGTTTTTGAACGTTTAAAACAGGAGTATAATGTTATTGGATTTTTCCATAATCCCAATATATTTCCAGAAGCAGAATATAAGAAGCGTTTGGAGGAAGCCGAATATGTCGCCCGGAAACTAAAATTTAAAATAGTTGTTCCCGGCTATGCTCCTCAAGAATGGGAAAATGCTGTAAAAGGCCTGGAAGCTGAACCTGAGAAGGGAAAGCGATGTAATGTCTGTTTCCGTTTCAATCTTCAGGCAACAGCAAAAAAAACAAAAAGCATGGGGATTCCTTTTTTTACTACTACACTTACCATTTCTCCGCATAAAGTAACTGAGATGATCTTTAAAGCCGGAAGAGATGCAGCCATAAAATATGGCCTAAAATTCCTGGAGCTTGATTTTAAAAAAAAAGAGGGATTCAAGCGCAGTTTGGAATTATCTCGGGAAATGAATCTTTACCGTCAGAACTACTGCGGCTGCCGCTATTCAATGTAGAGAACCCATATTCACGGGAATAGTCCCTACCTTTTTTCTTTTTTGCTTTTCTCTGCGAATATTATTTATAATAGTTACTAGGGACAAAGGTATTATGCAAAAAAATTATTCAAGACGGGATTTTATTAAATTGATCTCTGCCGGTGCTGCTGCTATGACATTACCTGCTTGTTTAGAGTTTAAAGCAAAACCTGGACCAAACTTTGTATTTTTCTTAATAGACGATATGGGATGGAAGGATGCTGGCTGTTATGGCAGTAAATTTTATGAAACTCCCCATATTGACCGCCTTGCATCAAAAGGAATGCGTTTTACAGACGCATATGCCGCTTGTCCGGTCTGTTCTCCCACTCGGGCCAGTATTCTTTCCGGCAAACATCCGGTCCGGGTTAATATTACAGACTGGATCCCCGGTTTGGACCCTAAAGACCGAAAACTTTTAGGGACTGAGGACATTCACCAGCTTCCCTTATCAGAAGTTACAATTGCAGAAGCTTTTAAAGAAGCAGGTTATGCCACAGCATTTATGGGAAAATGGCATCTTGGGGATAAGGGATATTTTCCAGAGCAGCAGGGATTTGCTATAAACAAAGGAGGGCACTGGGCAGGCCAGCCTGCATCCTATTTTTACCCTTATAAAAACGAGCGCCAGCGGTGGGATGTGCCCGGACTTGAGGGAGGAGTAGAAGGAGAATACCTTACTGACAGGCTTACAACAGAGTCGGTGAAGTTTATTGAGCAGAACAAAGATAAATCCTTTCTCTTGTATTTTTCACACTATGCAGTGCATACTCCGATCCAGTCTAAACCAGAACTTGAGGAAAAATATCAGGATAAATTGGAAGGCAGTCCTGAAATAAAAGGTCCGGATTACCTGCCTGAACGTAGCAGTAATACAAAACAGAAGCAGGATGACTCCGTTTATGCCGGCATGGTGCAGAGTGTTGATGAGAGTGTGGGCCGCATCCTGCAAAAACTGGATGAGCTGAAGCTTACCGAAAACACTGTAATAATTTTTATGTCGGATAACGGAGGTCTCTCTACTCTTCCCGGAGATTGGAAGTCACCCACTTCAAATCTGCCGCTTAGAGCAGGGAAGGGGTGGCTCTATGAAGGAGGGATACGGGAGCCTATGATAATTAAATGGCCGGGGGTCACTGAACCTGGTTCTATCTGCCGGGAACCTGTGATAAGCATGGATTTTTTCCCGACAATGCTGGAGATGGCCGGTCTTTCTCTGCTTCCGGAACAGCATGTGGATGGCTGCAGCCTTGTACCTTTGCTCTGCCAAACCGGAGGTCTCAAGAGAAATGAATTGTTCTGGCATTTTCCCCACTACCATGGTTCAGGAAACATTCCATCCGGAGCTGTACGGTCTGAAGATTATAAGCTTATCGAATGGTTCGAGGATGGTTCAATTGAACTTTACAATTTAAAAGATGACATTAGTGAAAAGCATGATCTGGCAGCTTCCAAACCTGAGAAAGCAGATGAGCTCTTGAAAAAACTTAAACTGTGGCGTGACAAAATCGGGGCTAAAATGCCGGAACAGAATATTGAATGGAAAGATAGAAATAAAGAGCAAGAATGAGCAAACCTACCCTTGGATTAATTATAAATCCTATTGCAGGAATGGGAGGCCGAGTAGGCCTTAAAGGGACAGATGGAGCTGATATCCTGGCAAAGGCAATAAAATTGGGAGCAAAACCCCAGGCTGAGGAGCGTACTCAAACTGCCTTAAAAAAACTTTTTCCTCTTAGGAACAAGATAAAG
>CBFDDY010000046.1:0-12006 GCA_965603705.1 uncultured bacterium
ACCTATAGCAAAAGTCCCCCCCATTTTTTTCACGCTTACAAAGGTTGAATGGCATGGACATGGGTAAGTCCCTTCGAAAGACAGGGATTTCACCCAGCTTGTGAAATCCCTTCCTAGTCCTCACAACGCTCCCCTCGAGATTCTCTCGAGGAACCAAGCCCGCGTTGTTCCGGATGGCTTTCTTCGGGATTTACCCGTATCCATGCCAATCCTTAGCCCTTCGACATTTTTTATGAATATTTCAACGTAGAGAAAAAAATCAGCACGAAAAAAAATTATTCAATAAATAGACCTTCGATTTCTGCAAAGATCTGATTGTCTCTAAAGTGTTTCTGCTGAGATGCCCCACTCGGGCAGGCGGACACACACGTTCCGCAGCCTTTGCACAGGGCGTCATTGATTTCGGAGATACCTTTCTCCTCGTTGTAGGTTATGGCTGTAAAAGGACAGAGTCCTACACATATCTGACATCCAGCACAGAGATATTCATCTATCTCTGCTGTAACCGGTTCGAGTTCAAAAGTTCCTTTATCTGCTAAAGCCAGGGCCTCAGATGCGGCTGCGCCTGCTTGGGCAACAGTGTCTGGAATATCTTTGGGAGACTGGCAGGTTCCGGCCAGGAAGATGCCATCTGAGAATGTTGATGCAGGTGCCAGTTTCGGGTGCCGCTCCAGGAAAAAGCCGTCCTGGCTGCATGAAATATTGAATTTCCTGGCAATATCTTTTTGGTCAATACCTGGTTCGAGTCCGGTGGCCAGGATTACCATATCCACTGGAATTCTTCTCACCACTCCTAACAGGGTGTCTTCAGTCCGAATTATTAGCTTGCCTTCCTCTTTTTCAGTGAGAGCTAAATCAGTGATTTCTGAAACCCGGCCCCGAATGAATTTGGCTCCTTCTGCCAGGATACGGTGGTAAAATTCTTCATAGCCTTTTCCGAAACAGCGCATATCAATATAGAAGTCATAAATATCAGCTTCTGTCTTTTCTTTTAGCAGATGGGCAAATTTTAAGGAGTACATACAGCATACACGCGAACAGTACTCATTATAATTTTCATCTCGGGAGCCAACACAGTGGACTATACCTACCGCTTTCGGCTCTTCGCCATTGGTCATAAGGATATCTCCTCCGGTAGGGCTGGATGCATTAACCATCTTTTCAAACTCAAGGGCTGTAATGATATTTTTATAACGGCCGTAGCCGTAAGCCGGGATTCTTTTCGCATCAAAGGATTTAAAACCTGAAGCAATAATCACAGAACCAACTTCGACTTCTATTTCTTGGTCCTCAGCTTCATGGTCTATTGCTTCCTTCTCACAGACTTTTTCGCAGAGTTTGCATTTTCCGGTTTTAAAATGGATACAGGATTCTTCGTCTATAAAGGGAACCATGGGGACTGCTTGGCGGATTGGGATACGTATTGCAGTTGAAGGCCCCAGTCCAAGTTCTTCGTGGATTACTTTTCTTCCGTGCAGGTCCTCTACTGTTATAGCTCCAGTAGGGCAGAAAAAAGCACAGGCGGTACAGCCAATACAGGATTCAGACTCTTCCCCGAAAGGAGTTGATACTTCCCGCTTGGCGCCCCTTTCAACAAAGCTTATCGCACTGGCGCCCACTACTTCTTCACAGGCCCTTACACACTGGCCACAGAGAATACAATTTTCTTCCGGGTCTGTTATCTCAAAGCGGGTTTTTTCGATTCCAAGCTCTTTGGCGATTTCCTGGACCGATTCAGCTGCAGGAGCCTGAGCCATAAGCATCTCTATATTGAGCTTTCTGGCTTTAAGGGCTCTTTCTGATGCAGTCTGAATGTCCATACCTTCTTTGACTTTAGTATTACAGGATGTAACGATGTTTGTTTTATTATTTAGGGTAACTTCTACTACACAAACGCGGCAGGCGGCATAAGGTTCGAGGAGAGGATGGAAACAAAGAGTCGGTATTTTAATGTCGAGCTTCTCAGCTGCCTGAAGTATGGTGGTCTCTTCTTCGACCTGGATTTTTTTGTCGTCTATTGTGAGATTTATCATTTGTTCCTCCTTAGTCGACCTTTACGGCGCCAAAATTACACACATCATAGCAAACGCCGCATTTTATACATTTATCTTGGATAATTTTGTGTGCTTGTTTTTTTTCTCCCAATATGGCATCTGCGGAGCAGTTTTTTCGGCAGAGATCGCAGCCATGACCTTTGTTTAAGCATATATCTTCGTCAATAGTGTAGGTGTTGAGCTCCCGGCATATATGGGCGGGACATTTCTTTTCTTTGATGTGAGCTTCATATTCATCCCTGAAATAACGAAGAGTCGTAAGTACTGGGTTGGGGGCAGTATTGCCCAATCCGCAGAGAGCGGAATCTTTGATGGAATTGGCCAGGTCTTCAAGTAGATCCAGGTCTTCTTCTTTACCTTTTCCTTCAGTTATTCTAGTCAGGATCTGCTGCATGGCTTTGGTTCCTTCTCGGCAGGGAGTGCATTTTCCGCAGGATTCATCCTGGGTAAAGGTAAGGAAATATTTAGCCACATCTACCATGCAGGTATCTTCATCCATGACCACCATTCCACCTGAACCCATTATGGAGCCAACTTCGCTCAGGCTGTCATAATCTATAGGGAGGTCGATCTTTTCTTTTGGAATACATCCCCCGGATGGCCCTCCTGTTTGAACAGCTTTAAACTTTTTGCCTCCAGGAATTCCTCCCCCAATATCCTCGATGATTTCCCGCAGGGTTATTCCCATTGGAACTTCGACCAGGCCGGTATTATTGATCTTTCCGACCAGAGAGAAAACTTTGGTGCCTTTACTGGTTTCGGTGCCAATGCTGGAGAACCATTTAGCCCCGCGATTGATGATGCGGCATATATTAGCCCAAGTTTCTACATTATTGATACAAGTCGGTTTATCCCAGAGTCCTGATTCAGCAGGATAAGGAGGTCGTGGACGAGGTTCGCCTAATTTTCCTTCTACAGAGGCAAGGAGAGCAGTCTCTTCACCGCAGACAAAAGCTCCCGCACCTCTGGTCACTTTTATGTCAAAATCAAAACCAGTGTCAAAGATGTTTTTTCCTAATAGGCCGTATTCCCTGGCCTGTTCAAGCGCGATGTTCAGGCGTGATACTGCAAGTGGGTATTCATTCCTTACATATATAAATCCCTGGCTGGCTCCTACGGCTTTACCGCCGATTAGCATGCCTTCTATAACACAATGAGGATCAGCTTCCAGGATGCTACGGTCCATGAAAGCTCCCGGGTCGCCTTCATCGCCGTTACATATGATATATTTTTCGCCTCCGTTGGGGCTGGATGCATTGCGGACAAATTCCCATTTAAGGCCTGTGGGAAATCCGCCGCCCCCTCTTCCCCGAAGCCCGGATTTTTTAATTTCCTCTACAATTTCTTCAGGATTCATTTCGGTTAGGGCTTTAGATAAAGCTTGATACCCGTCTCGGGCGATGTATTCGTCTATTTTTTCCGGGTCGATCAGCCCCCGGTTCTGAAGGGCTATGAGCACTTGCTTTTTAAAAAAGTCTATGTCGCTCAAAATAGGTATGGGAGTTTTTTCTTCAGGAGGGGAATACATAAATTTTTCAACGGGACGTCCCTTGAGGAAATGTTCCTCGACCAAGTGAGGTATATCTTTAAGTTTGAGCTGCTGATAGAAAATATTTTCGGGTTGAACGACAAGCAGAGGGCCGCGTTCACAGAATCCGTTGCATCCAGTAGTTACGACTAGAACTTCTTCTGCAAGGTCCTGTTTTTTTATTTCTTTTTCTAGAGCTTCTTTGATCTCAAAGGAGTTGTTGGATACACATGCAGTCCCTGCGCAAACCATAAGATGAATACGAAAAGTTTTGTCTTTGTTTTTTTCCGTCATTTTCCGGCTCCTTTAATAGTCAGTGTTTTCACTTCCGATCCCCAGGGCATACTCTTTAACGATGTCTCCGCCGAGAACGTGCTTTTCAAAAATCTGTTTTGTTTTTTTCTCTGTAAGGTCAATGTATTTAACAGGAGCTTGTCCGGAGACCTCGATTGTAGCCATGGGTTCCTTGCTGCACAGGCCTGCACAACCAGAATTTGTAAGTAGCACATCTGAGGTTTCTTTGTCTTCCATAATTTGCATGAATGCATTCATGACCTTGCGGGCTCCTGCTGCAATGCCGCATGTCCCCATATGGACGGTTATTTTAGCCCGGTAATCTCCGCCTTCACGAATTTCGGTAGTGCGCTTGGTTTTTTCTCGAATTTTGGCTAAATCAGCTAGCGTAAGCTTTGGCATTTTTTCCCTCCTTCATTATATGTATTTTTTAACAACACCAGGAACCTTGGCCTGGGATATTTTTCCATGAACATCTTCTCCGACCATAACCACTGGTGCCAGGCCGCAGCAGCCTATACAGCGTACTGTATCCAGGCTGAAGTTCATATCTTCTGTGTTTTCGCCTGATTTTATTCCTAGTTTTCTTTCAAAAGTCTCCAATATTGGCTGAGCCCCGCGTACATGACAGGCTGTCCCCATACAAACATGAATGGGATGCTTGCCTTTAGGCTTTAAACTGAAGGCTGCATAAAAAGTGGCCAAACTGAGAATACGACTTAGGGGGATGTTGATTTCTTTTGAAATATCGATCAAGGTCTCTTTCGGTAAATATCCAAAATGTTCTTGAATGTCTTGAAGAATGGCGATGATGGAGCTCTGCTCGTCTTCATATTTGCTTAAAATTCCTGAGATAATTTCCAGGTTCATTTTTTCCTCCTTAGATGATCAATCCCGTCTTTTATATTTGTTTTAATAAATTTTATGACTTCGGGAGTATTTATGGGTAGTCCATCGAGCTGGGATTTTATCGATTTCGTGTCAATAGAATATTCTGACTCATCGATCTTATGAATATAATAAAAATCGATTTCCGGGTAGGCCATGATCAGGGTTATAAGCGTCAGGCTCATATCTCCCAAGGGTTTTTTATCAATATGGCTGGTTTTAAAAGTAGATTTTACTTCAGTGCCTTTTCCCGGCTTTGATTTTATAGAAAAGCTCCCCCCGGCCGCTTTAGCAGATTCGGAAAGCAATGAAAGCCCTAAGCCGAATCTCCGGGTTTTTTTAGTGGTGAAAAAAGGATCAAGAGCTTTTTTGATTTTTTCCTCATCCATGCCTTTGCCGTTATCTTTTATCTCTAAGCGAGTCAGATCTTTGGTCGTGTCTTCTTCATAGCGTACTTGTATTGTTTTGGCATCCGCTGTAATGGAATTTTCAACAATATCAAGTATGTGCAATGATAAGTCCTCCATTTCTTTATTTAATGGATTATTCTCCTTTCCTCTTTTTGAAGGAAAGCCTTTTTTATTTCGGATACAGTTCCTTTTTCAAGATATAAAGTAGTATAGGTTTTACCGATATCCTTTAGATTGTGGGCATCCGATGAGCTGGTCAAAGGGAGTCTGGGATTATATTTTTTTAAAGCATTATTATGTGAAGTAAGGGGGGAGATTTCCAGCGCATCAAGCTCTAGTTCCGCCGGGACAAAGCCCAGTTGGCTGATAAGGCTGAATGATTCCCGGTCTATATGGGCAGCAATTGCCAGGCCGTTTAGGGAATGAATTGTGTGTACAGTTTCGTCTACAGTTAAATTTGAGGCTCCGATAAGTAACTTCTTGTTAAAGCTGAGAACTTCCCCGTGAACATTAACAATCACCTGCATTCCAAAAGTATCTTCATCATTTTCTCCCGGCAGGTTTGCATATACTATTTCCTGTAATTGTAAAGCTGATTCGATTTCGTCAAAAAGTGCCAGAATATGGACTTCTTCTATTGAGGTAACTTCCATACCGGGGAGAAGGCAGATCTCACAATCGTCTGCTGCCTGCTTCAGTGCGGACACATTTTCGGCTGAATTGTGGTCGCAGATACCGATGATATCCAGCTCTTTTATTTTTGCCTGTTGAATAATTGCATGAGGAGACATTTCAAGCTCTGCGCAGGGAGACAGACAAGTGTGGATATGAAAATCGGCTTTTAATTCTCTTAACATCAGTATTATTTTCCTTTTAACAAGACATATAATTTGCCTGATATTTCAAAAGCTGAAAGCTTTGTAGCCAATAGAGGAAAATTCTCGTCGTTCGCTTTTTTAATTGTTTCCTGATCCGGTTCTCGATCATTGACAAGGATGATTCCGGCCAGGTCTTTCAGTTTGGCTACGGCAATTATATTTTGGTGCTTTTGCAAGGTAATCCAGAGGTCATCAGCTTTACTATTGGCAATGACATCTGAAAGCAGATCGCTTGTGTAAGCTCCTTTCACCTCAATGTCAAGCTTTCCCTGGCCAGACAGTGTTTTAATATTTAGCTCGTTTATAATGTTCTTTAATTTCATTTTTCATCCTTCCTTATTAAACAATCTGTTAATTTTGATTCTCCCTTGACCACATCTTCGGCAAAGGCCATACAGGTTGGAGAACCGCAGGCGCCGCAATCAATTTTTGGCAGGCTGGCATAGATTTCTTCTTTTTCTTTGCGTTTTTTTATAGCAATGGCAAGGTCTTCATTCAATGGTTTGAGCGGCCGCGGTTCTAATTTTCCTTTTTTAAAGAAATAATTCTGGGCGTATTTTTTTCTTACTTTTTGGATATCCGGGCATGCCTTGATCTTTTGAAATTCCAGAGCCTCAATTATTTTTAGGATTTTATTGTAGGAAATATAGAGATTTTCAACTGTAAGCGAACCTCCTACACATCCTTGAGGACAGGAGTAGGCTTCAATATAATCGATGTGCTTGAGCTTCCCCTTTTCAATATCGTCAAAGACTTTTATGGTTTCAGTAAGCCCGGAAACTGCTAAAGAATTTTTTAGTCTTAGGGTTTGGCAAATCCCTCCCACTATGGCCCAGCCCATTCCAAGGATACAGAGATTTTCCAGAGATTTGTTATAACTCTCATTTTCGACATTTTCCATTGCGGAAAGCAGGGGTCCGTAAATATCTGAGATGGAAATAGCGCCGTCCAGATAAGATTTTTGTTTTTCTGCCGGCTGTTTGATGGATATCATCTTTGCCGGGCAAGGAGTGATATAGAATGTGCCTATTTCTTTTTCTTTAAGGCCGTAGCGCTTTGATTTTTTCTTTTTGATTTCCCTGCCTGCAATCTCTCTTGGGATATCAAGGGGAGTGAGGTGGTTGATCAGGGAGGGATATTTAACCTGGATCAACCGTACGATTGTCGGGCAAGCGTTTAATATCATTGGCTTGGGGCCTTTGTGTTCCCGTAAAAACTCCTGGATGGCAAAACTGACTTCCCCGCAACTGGGGGCCAGGTCAAAGGCATCATCGAATCCAAGTTTTTTCAGGCCGTTGAGGATTTTATCCGGCATTATTTTATGCCCGAACTGGGCATAAAGAGCGGGGGAAGGGATTGCTACTGTATGCCTGAATTTAGTCAGTTCTCCAAAAGGATCAGTTAGAGGAATAATGGCATTAGAAGGACAGGCGTTGATACATTCTCCGCAGTCAATACATTTTTCTTCGATGATTTTGGCTTTATTATCTCTGACCCGGATAGCTTGAGTTGGACATACTCGCATGCACTTCATCCGCCCGTCACATTTGTCTGTATCGACGCGGATAAAATGTAGATATTGACTCATTGTTCACTCACTTTAGATAAATTAAAAAATATATCCAAGGATGTTCCTTTGCCGAGGATGGATGAAATTTTCATTTTGTCAGAATTTTTTTTTATATTAGGAAGCCCCATGCCGGCTCCAAAGCCCATTTCTCTGATTTCATCAGTTGCAGTTGAGAACCCTTCTTCCATAGCTTGTTTTATGTCTTCAATTCCGGGTCCTTCGTCATTAATGATGATAGAAATACCGGCAGGTGTCAGACATAATGTCAGCTTAGCCTTATCAGCATACATAACTACATTCATCTCTGCTTCGTAGGCAGCAATGGCCGTTCGCCGGATAATCGACATGGGAATCCCGAGCTCCTGCAGGATTTCTTTGATCTTGGTTGATATGGTTCCTGCTTTGGAGAAGTTTCTTCCTTTTATGTCAAAGTTCAGGGATAGTTCCACTTCAGCATGCATTAGATTTTTTTCCCTTAAACTCATTGACTCCGGGGAGATTATGACTAAAAAGGCGTCCGCAGGCGGTGAACATCATAAATTTAGTTGAAAGGAGCGGGATTTTTTTTGACTGGGCGAATTCAACTACATCCTTAGCGGGTTTTTTTCCTCTGACATAGACAATCGCTTTGGCTCCGATAATATCAGCTGTCCTAACTGATTGGCTGTTAGTCAATCCTGTTAGAAGGAGAAGGCCGGGCTCTCCAAAAGCCAGGGCGTCGCTCATGAGGTCTGCGCCTCCAGCCAAATGTATTTCTATGTCAAGCAAGTTTTCACCACAAATGACCTCGGCCTGCAGGATTTCCTGTACTTTTTTTAAAGTCATTTTAGTTTTCTTTGGTAACCGTTTTTATTACAAGCTCGCCTTTTTTGATTATTCGTTCAGATGGAGTAATGGTTGTAGGGCAGTTCTCCCAACAGGCACCGCAGCCATTACATATATCGACGTCGACGAAGCGGGCTTTTTTTTTGATCTTGACTTTAAAACTGCCCACAAATCCCGAGATCTCCTCGACTTCACTCCAAGTGATAAGTTCAATATTTGGGTGTTTGCCGACCTCCGACGTTTTAGGAGTAAGAATACAGGCTGAGCAGTCAAGAGTGGGGAAGGTTTTGTCAAGCATCGACATATGCCCGCCGATAGAGGGTTCTTTTTCCACGAGGTAGACTTTCTTTCCGGAATTTGCATAAGTCAAAGCCGCATGGATTCCTGCAATCCCACCGCCAATTATTAAAGTTTCTGCTTTTACAGGAACTTCTTTTTTTGTCAGAGGATCATGTGCGGCAACTCTGCGTACGGCTGCAGAGATCAGGGCCTTGGCTTTTTTTGTTGCGGCGGCGGGATCTTTAGTCACCCAGGAGACGTGCTCTCGTATATTAGCCATCTGAAAGTAAAAGGGATTAAGGCCGCCTTCTGCAGTGGCCCCTCGAAAGGTCGGCTCATGCATTAGAGGTGAACATGAAGCGACTATCACCCGGTTGAGACCGTGGTCTTTTATTTCTTTTTTTATCAGTTCCTGCCCCGGATCAGAGCACATAAATTTGTACTCCTTAGCGACCGCAACATTATCAAGTTTTGAGGCGAATTCTGCTACTTCATATACGTTTACTTTGCTGGCTATATTATTGCCGCAGTGGCAGATAAAGACGCCGATTTTTAATTGGCCGTTATTACTCATTTGCTCCTCCGTTTTCTAGTTTTTTCCACATTGCTTTTAAGGGAATAAGGGAACGGGAAAAACCAAGGTCTTCTTTAGGCAGGCCGAAAGCTAATCCCATAAGCTGGCTGAAGAAAAGAATGGGCATCTTGACATTCTCTTTATATTTTTTTGTGATTTTGCTTTGCATTATCTCAAGGTTGAAAAGGCAGAGCGGACAAAGAGTGATGATGGCATCAGCTCCTTTTTTAACAGCTTCTTTAATTAATATGTAATTCAACTTTGATCCTACCTCCTCCAGGTTGGCAGCCAGGGCCCCGCCGCAGCAGCGGGTCTTGGCCGAATACTCAACCGGTTCGGCTCCTATTGCTTGGATAAGTTTATCCATGGACTCAGGATAATCAGGATCATCAAAATCTGTAAAAGGACGTACGACCTGGCAGCCGTAATAGCAGGCGACTTTTAAGCCGGAAAGTTTCCGCTGCACTTTTTCTTTAATTTTTTCCAATCCCACTTCATTTATCAGGACTTCCAGGGGATGTTTCACTTCTATAGTTCCTGAATATTCTAGGTCTACATCCTTAAGCCTGGCCAGGATTTCAGCAGCTTGGTCTGTCCCTCCGGTGAGAAATGAATTAGCTTTCTTTAGGGAAAGGTAACAGGCGGCACAGGGAGCGATAATGTCTTTTTTTGCTTTCTCAGCTAATGATAGGATGCGCCCGTTGATAGCAGCGGCTTTTTTTTCATCGATAGACATGGTTGCAGTTGCGCCGCAGCAGTTCCAATCATCTATTTCTTCCAGATCAAATCCCAGTTCTTTAAAAACCGGCAGGATAGATTCTTCGTAGTGTTTGGCATTGGATTTTGCGGAACAGCCTGGGTAATATATGTAGTTGTTCATCAGGTTCCTCCTTTTACACTCCTTAAGAGCTTTTGTAACTGCTTTTTATTTTTTATTGACTCCTTTTTTAAACTCAGGCGGCCTGTTTTTATAAGGCCTAAGCCGAGAGGGGCCATTTTAAGCAGACCAAGTGGGTTTAGTGTTTTTAGAAAAAGATTTAGCATAAGCCATAATTCGGAACTGCGGCCGCTGGTTGTAAGGATCTTATCCATTTCTTTATCCATGACTGCAATGGGGAATCGTACGGGATATATGTTTTCTGCGATAGCCTTTCTTTTTAAGGCGTACATGATGTCTGTGATTTTAATTTTGGAGGGGCAGCGGACTTGACAAGTGTAGCATGAAGAACACAGCCAGGGAGTAAAACTTTTCAGAGCTTGGTCTTTAAAGCCACCCTTGATCATAGCTATGATCTTCCTGGGGCTGAAGTCCATGTATTGCGCATTGGGACATGAACTTGTGCATGTTCCGCACTGGATACAGCGGTCGATCTCATCACACAAGGAAGCTTTTTTGATGTCGTCTAAAAAATTTCCGTCTAACTCTTCTTCAAAGATGATCTTTTCCTGGATTTCCATGAATCCTCCTTTAAAGAGATTTCTTTTTATCTGTATTAGAAAAGGAATGCTTGTTCGATAAATAAAAGGCCAAAAATATATTCATTTATTGATGTACTTATGCCTTTTGATACTTTATTCAGAGTAAATACTCAGATATACCCGATCTGAAGCTCCGAATATTTTTCTTTCCTGCATCGGGGAAACTGTAAATTCTATTCAGAATAAAATAGCTTGTCAATAAAAAAGTAATTTTTTTAGAAATATTTTTATTTATACTTGCTTTTTAGTAAAAAATAAAAGTAAAATCTATTTAACCATAAAAAAAAAAGAAACAAACAAGGAGGAAGGATGAAGAGAGTAATTCTTTCAATTATAGGGATTGTTCTGGTTGTGTTTACATTTTATAGTTGCTCATCACATCCGGAGCAAGGATTGCTGGAGAGATATTTTAATGCCCTTTCTCTAGATGATGTGAATACACTTTCTACTATGGCCCTTGAACCTGTTGATTTCAAATTTAAATCATGGAAGATCGTGAGTGTTAGTGAAGAAGTGATTAAAACAGCAGAACTTTTTGATATGAATACCGCGGAGCAGGAATTAAAGAGAAAGAAAGACGAATCGGTTGGGGTAACCTTGGATGCAAAAGCTATGTTGGATGATGCGGCTTTTGAGAAGGGTAATGCCCGTACTGGGGCAGCTAGGAGGGTAGCACAGAAACAAGCAGATGAACTGCAGATTGCATATGATGAGCAGTATGAAAAACACCAGGCATTGCAAAAAGAATACAACCTTGCCCAAGAAGCAGCAGCTAAAGAAGAAGAGATATCTAGTTTTTCCCTTGGCGCAGAATACCCGAATATTCGAAATTTTACGGGAGAAATGGCTTCAAAAGAAGTGGAAGTTCAGGTAACAGGCGATGATGGGGTTAATAATTATAAGATCTACATGAGGAACTACACGCTTAAAGACGAAGCAAATAATCTAAGCCACCGGGGAAGATGGATTATTGTTAAGTTTGAAAAAATCTAATTTTGATTTAACTTTTAATTGACTCTTTATGCAAATTCCTTTATAAATAATACTTTATTTTTTTGGATGGGCCGTTAGCTCAGGGGTAGAGCACCGGCCTTTTAAGCCGGGTGTCGCTGGTTCAAATCCAGCACGGCTCACCATCCATAGCCTGCTCCTGTCGTCTAGCCTGGCCCAGGACACCGCCCTTTCACGGCGGCGACACGGGTTCAAATCCCGTCGGGAGCGCCATCC
>CBFDDY010000047.1:0-11600 GCA_965603705.1 uncultured bacterium
TGAAATTCAGGTGTGGCTTGAGCTCGCTTCAGCCACAGCAGAATTTCATAAGCTATAAATCTTTTACCATAACATTTCTCATTTTACAATTCACATTTCACGGTTTTTCCACGCTGGGGAAAATACGCGTGTTTTCGTATCAACTGACCTGATTCTTGCTTAAGGCCAGAAGCTTAGAAAAAATTAGAAGGGAAGGCCTGGCTATATTTACTATTTACTATTTACTTAGTATCATATATATCTACATCTTTCATGAATATTTAAGGATAACCAGGATGAGCAAAAAGGAGATAGGATCGTGAGCGTAAGATTTCGTCTTGGGATTATGATGTTTTTACAGTATGCCATCTGGGGAGCCTGGGCGCCTGTGCTTTCCGATTATCTCCTCAATGACCTGGGATTTTCCGGAGCTCAGATGGGAATCATCTACAGCCTCCTTCCCCTTGCTACTATAATCGCCCCGTTTATCGGGGGACAGATTGCTGACCGCTATTTTCCCAGCGAAAAGGTCATTGCGTTTTCCCAGCTTATCGGAGGCGTTTTTTTAGTTTACATATCCACAGTGACAGATTATTCCACAATGATGTGGCTGATGCTGATCTATTGCCTGATTTATGCCCCTACGCTTGCCTTAACAAATTCCGTAGCTTTTATCAATCTTAAAAATTCAGAGAAAGAATTTGGCATTGTCCGCGTATGGGGGACAATAGGGTGGATTGTTGCCGGCTTGGCCTTAGCGGGGTGGCGTCATGTGGCAGCTTCCAAGGAAGCTTTTGCTGTACAGGGGGATACTTTAATGCTGGCCGGGATTTTTTCTATAATCATGGGATTCCTTTCCTTTAAATTACCTCATACCCCTCCCAACAAGGAAGGAACAAAGCCCTGGGCATTCCTGGAAGCATTAAAGATGATGAAAGATAAGAATTTCCTGATATTTATCATCATTGCCTTTGTCGTTGCAACAGAGCTTATGTTTTATTATGCACTTACCGCTCCGTTTTTAACTTCAGAAAAGATCGGAATTTCCAGTGCCAGCGTTTCCGGAGTGATGGTGATCGCCCAGATCGCTGAGATTTTTGTGCTGGCGATCCTCCTCCCTTATTTTATAACCCGCATTGGAATTCGAAAGGTTCTGGCTCTGGGAGTGCTGGCGTGGCCTTTGCGGTATATCATCTTTGCTATTGGCTCGCCATCTTGGCTGGTTATCGCTTCATTGTCTTTGCATGGCTTCTGCTTTGTCTTCTTTTTTGCGGCGGCCTTTATATATGTGGATGTAGTTTCTCCCAAAGATATCCGGCATTCCGCTCAGAGCCTTATAACACTGGTCACATATGGGGCAGGAAACTATATTGGGAGCCTTTTCGCGGGTTGGATCAAGGACTATTTTACGACTGATGCGGGGACGAACTGGACAGGCGTATTTCTTGTCCCGTGTGCCTTGACTATCCTCTGCGCGGCTGCCTTCTTGCTTTTTTTTAGGGATGAAAAAGCGGAAAAACTAAAGGCTTAATGCCAATTTACAATAATGTGAGGTTATTATGATAAAGAAAAGATTAGGAGTAGGTTTTATTGGCGGTGGTTTTATCGGGAAATTTCATATCCGCTCCTGGATAGGAGTGCGTGATGCAGATATTGTTGGGATTGTTGATAAAAATAATAAAACAGCCCAGTCAGCGATAGCTTTAATCGACAAGCTCCGGCTCGGCAAGACCACTCATTATGAGTCGATCACGGACATGGTTGCCGATCCTGCCATAGATGCCATCTGGATCTGTGCCCCTAATTTTACCCGCTTGGAGATCATGGAAGAGATAGTCGCTGCCGTAGAGTCTGGAAAGGGAGAGCTGCTAGGAGTTACCTGTGAGAAACCTTTAGGGAGAAATGTGGCAGAAGCAGAAAAGATGCTTACCCTTGCTCAGAAAGTAGGGTTTTTGGACGGATATCTAGAAAATCAAGTGTTTTCCCCGGCAGTAGTCCGGGGCAAGGAAATTCTTTGGGCCAGGGGAGCCGCTACCACAGGCCGGCCTTATCTGGCCCGGGCTGCAGAAGAGCACAGCGGGCCTCATATGCCCTGGTTTTGGGAAGGCACATTGCAGGGTGGAGGGGTGCTTAATGATATGATGTGTCATTCAGTAGAAGAAGCCCGCTTTATGCTTACACCCCCGGGGGCAAAACGGGAAGTAATAACACCTGTCAAAGTTACAGCCTATACCAATTGTTTGAAATGGCAGCAGCCTCATTACGCGAAGATCCTGGCAGAAAACAGCGGGGGAAAGACCGATTACCTGAGCCGCCCGGCAGAAGACTTTGCCCGTTCTTTGATCGAATACAGGGGAGAGAGGGGGGAGAAGCTCGTTATTGAGACTACTACCTCCTGGTGTTATGTCGGAGCGGGGCTGCGCTTAAGCTTGGAGCTGCTGGGGCCGGAATATGCCCTTCAGATAAACACGCTTGACGCCGGGCTGAAAGTGTTTTTCAGCCGGGAAGTTAAAGGAAGCCAGGGCGAAGACTTGGTTGAGAAACAAAATGCGGAAGTGGGTTTGATGCCGGTTGTGAGCAATGAAGAGATAGAATATGGATACACAGCGGAAAACAGGCACATGGTTCAGTCCTTCCTGGAGAATAAGCGCCCGGAGGAAAATTTCAGCGATGGTGTTAATGTAACGGAATTATTGATGGCGTCCTATATGAGCGCAGAACAGGAAAAAACTATTGCCTTTCCGCCGCCTGAGCTTAAAAGCTTTATCCCTGCGGTAGCCAAAGGCGAATGGAATCCTGCTAAGAAATAAATATATATAAATTAATAAACCTGGATTATTCACGAATTTTTTAGGAATATGTCAGGTAAATTATGATACAGGGAGGAGGAAAAATGAAAAGGAAAATTATTTTAGGTTTCGCTATTGTGTGTTTAGCTTTTTGTGCTTGCGGAGAGAATGTAACCTCAGGTGTGAACGCAGAGATGTCTGCAGGTGGAGAGAATCCCCAGGCGGCAGAAAACATAGTTGAGCAGATTCCTTACTCTGATGTTAGGATAGAAGAGTTTCCCTTTGCCATACAGTGCTGGACTTTCCGGAAATTCACGTTTTTTGAAACCATAAACAAAGTAAAGGAATTGGGCGTTAAATATCTGGAAGCATATCCGGGGCAGGCTTTGAGCGCTGATATGCCTCGAGCCAGGTTCAGCCATAATATGGACGAGGAGCAGAGAAAGCTGGTAAAGGCCAGGTTAAAACAGAATGGCATAATCCTGGTCGGTTATGGGGTGGTCGGGTTTGAAAATACCGAGGAAGATATGCAGAAAGTTTTTGGATTCGCCCAAGAGATGGGAATCCGGACTATCATGACCGAGCCCAAATTTGATGACTTTTCCTTACTTGAGAAGATGGTAAAAAAATACAATATCAGGATTGCTATTCATAACCATCCGGAGCCTTCTAAATATGCGCGGCCCCAGACCATCCTGGAGCATATAGAGGGTCTTGATCCTCGGATAGGGGCTTGTGCAGATACCGGTCACTGGATGCGGACGGGCGTCGATCCTATTGAAGCGCTGAAGATGCTGCGGGGAAGGATTTATAATGTTCATTTAAAGGACCTGGATAAATTCGGGGATAAAAAAGCCCTGGATGTTCCTTTTGGCAAGGGCAAGGCAAATGTACATGATATCCTGGCGGAATTAACCCTGCAGAATTATTTTGGGCCCCTGGCGGTTGAACATGAACATCCGGATGAGGCGGATAATCCCATCCCTTCTGTTAGCAAAGGCATAGAATATGTAAAAAGCATCACTTATTATACTGGGTATGAAGAGATCTTAAAGAGCTGGAACGGCCGCTTTAACAAACATGGCTGGAACCAATATGGTCCCGGATACTTTGAGCTGAATGAGAAGACCGGCGTCCTCAAGGGCCAGGGGGGAATGGGGCTTTTCTGGTACAGTGTCAAAAAATACAAAGATTTTATCCTGGAGCTGGATTTTAAGTGTTCCCGTGATGACACTAATTCCGGAGTTTTTTTACGGGTGCCGAAAATGCCGGTAAATAATAACTATATCTTTCATTCTTTTGAGATCCAGATACATGATAAAGGGAAGGATATCCACAAGACTGGAGCAGTCTATGATGCCGCAGCTCCCTATGCAGCTGCTTTTAAAGAGACCGGCCTTTGGAATCATTTTAAATTGACGTTTAAAGGAAACAGAATCCAGGTTGAGTTAAACGAGGCTCAAATTCTTGACTGGGAAGCAGAACCGCGCGGTAAGGTCAGAGATTTTGCAACGGAAGGATATATCGGCCTCCAGAACCACGACAGCCGCTCTCCTGTTTATTTCCGAAAAATATTTATAAAAGAGCTTAAAGAGTCCTAAATAATCCAGGATGACCTTGATCCTTCACGTTGGCATGGACACTGGTAAGTCCCTGCGAAAGACAGGGAGTTACCCCGCTGGGGGAAATCTCTTCCTGTCCTCTTTAAGTCTGCGATCCTGTCGCTCATCTGTCCCGCTTTCTTGAGACGGTTTAAAGACTAATTTGATATTAAATGTGTCCTTCATCTTTCATTTTTAACTCCTTACTATCTCCAAAAATTCAGCCAGGATCATTGCGGTTGCTCCCCATATCTTATACCCCCCGAAGTAATAAAACGGCACCTTGACTTCTTTTTGTCCTCTTGTCCAAATCTCTTTTCTTAAGTTTCGCTTGTCAAGAAGGTGATCCAGGGGGGTCTCTATAACTTCTGCCACTTCCTTTGGATGGGCCTTGTAACCCGGGCGCTCTTGCATTGTGCCCACTATGGGGAAAATACAAAAATTACTTGGCGGAACATAAAGGGGAGTCAGCGCTCCAATAATCCTGACAAACTCCGGAGGAAGGCCCAGTTCTTCATAAGTTTCTCTAAGAGCTGTTTCTTGCAGGCTCTCCCCAGGTTCGTTTTGCCCTCCGGGAAAAGAGATTTGATTTTTATGATGAAATACACTGTCGGCCCTGTTCGTAAGGGTAAGATAAATCCGTTTTCTCCAGGGGTACAAAAGCAAAAGCACGCCTGCCTTTTTGCAGAGGCCTTTGGCCTCGCTGTAACTCTTATGCCCCAGTCTTGGCTCCGGACACATGAAAAGTTGAGCTTTTAGACCAGGCTTTGATAAAGTTAACCTCTTTTCGAGTTTGGCGGTTAAATCCTTATAATTCATAATGGGATTTTATCTTATTTTGGAGGGTGAAAGGGTTTTCTCCCTCTTTTTTTAAAAGGCGCTGGGTGAGAGAATGGAAAAGGCGTTTCTGGAGACGGTAAGTTATTAGGTTTTTCCGGCAAGGCTTTATGCGGAGGGTCTCCTCTGGGTAGACAAATTGAGAGACCAAGTGTTCGAGGGAAACTTTGTGGCCTGATTCCATAAACCAGACCCAGGCAGCATGTATGGCTGCGCCCAAGGCCACTCCTTCGCCTTCAACCGGCACTACTTCGGCCTCAAAGATATCAGCGATAGCCTGCCGCCACACCTTTGACTTGGCCAGCCCCCCTGTCAGCCGGATCTCTACCGGCTTTACAGGCAGGCGCTGGAATCCTTCAGATAGATTTAAAATATGCCCTTCAAGCACTGCTCTGGCCAGGATATCAGGAGTAAAATCCTCCAGTCCGAAGCCGAAATAAAAAGGGGAAGCCTCTGGGACATCAGGCGTGCGCTCTCCGGAAAACCAGGGGATCAATATACGGCCTGAGTTTCCAGCCCGAGTCTGTTTTATCAGGCGGCTGAATCTGTCATGGGAAAGGTTGTGTTGTTTCAGAAATTGATTATATCCATTGGCTAGGTTGGAGACACAGAGCAGGGGGAGATAATTACCAGTAGAGTCACAGAAAGCGGCAATTTCTCCTGTAGGGTCGATGTAGGGTTCCTTCACAAAGGTATATGCCGTTCCACTTGTCCCGAGACTTACAGTAACAATCCCCGGTTTAATATTTCCAGTGCCGATTGCGCCATACATATTATCTCCACTGCCGGCGTCAATTTTGCATTCCTGTGAGAATCCGAATTTTTTAACAAGGGATTTTGATAAAAATCCGATACTTTGATTTGATGGCATTATTTTAGGAAGTTTTTGCGGCAGCCTGGGATCTATGGCGGAAATGATTTTTTCCGACCATTTTCTGGTTTTTGGGTTCCAAAGCGCCATTCCTGATGTATCTCCCGGTTCCATGCAGATTATTCCGCCTGTAAGGAACCAATTGATATAATTGTGGACCAGAAAAAAGGTGGAAGTTTTCTTATAATTATCAGGCTCGTGCCTTAACATGTGATAAATTTTTGAAGCCGTGTATCCTGTTTTCTGGCTGTTGCCTACTTCTTTGATCATAGCCTCCCGGCCTCCCACAGCTTCATTAAGCAAAGCGCATTCTTTGGCAGTTGAGAAGTCATTCCAAAGTTTACTCCGTTGACGGGATAGGTTTCCGGCAGAGTCAAGAGAGACTAATCCGTGCTGCTGCCCGGAAACAGAGATACAACTTATTGAGTCCTGCTGGATTTCAGATTTCTGTAAGTTCCGCAGGATTGATTCGACCGCTTCTATCCACATCAGGGGATTTGATTCTGAGGCTCCTTCTTCCAGCCCTTGGACTACGCCGCTGCGGGTAGAATAGTGCGGCAGGTCTTTGTCGTAATCTATTGAATCAAGATAGACTACTGCTTTATCCCTGTTATCGATAATAACTATTTTGCATCCTTGGGTAGAAACATCCAGACCAGCGAACAGGCTCAAATTTCCTCCATTGCAGTCTACAGTTTATCTTTTTTCTTACGGTTTATAAAGAGATAACCGGCAAAAGATGTTAGAGCCCTGGGGATTGCGGCTATCCGTACCGTTCCATTTTATTCCTGCAAAGTAATTTTTGTGGTTTCAATCCCCTTGTCAAATGCCCAACTGTACTTTTTGAATTCAAAAATCCCCATTTTTCCAAGCATTGGCGAAATAATTATCTCATCTTCTGAGAATTCAGGAGCCAGCCCCCCTCTTTTGGCAAGTATGTAGAAAAGATTATTGATTATCGAGAGGATGTCTCGCTCATCCCTTACTGGAAGAATCTCTTTGCCAACAAATTTTACAGTATCCACAAATTCTTTAGACAGGTTCAAAAGGAAATGGGGAGTTTGAATCCGGGAAGTGGGATCGGTTGCAGCAGAAACATCGGAGATGACAATTTTCAGCTCATTGTTGAAGTCATTTTTGTTGATTGTCCTGGCAATATCTACGCAGAAATTATCAGTCATTCCTCCATCGACAAGAATATTATCTTCATAATATATAGGTTCTAATAGAAACGGGATGGCTGAGGATGCGAGGACCAGTTTAGTTAAATCTCCGGCTGAGAAGATCAATCTTCTACAGCTTTTTATATCTGTTGTGTTGACATACAAGGGGATTTTCGTATCCCTGAGCTCGTTTAGGGGCAGATATTTCTTGAAAATGGATCTTAAGGTGTAGCTCATCGTTCTTTTTGAAAAAAAACTCAGGTGAGACAATTTGGAAAATTTCTTCTCCTCTTTTTCACAAATCTTAACCATTTCATCTGGAGAAATTCCCGTACAGTATGAGGCTCCAACTACAGAACCTGCAGAAGTGCCAATGATAAATGCAGGTTTTATACCATAATTTTCCAACACTTTTAATACTCCTGCATGGGCAACGCCTCTTGCTCCTCCCCCGGAAAGCACAAGACCTATCTTCTCCCCCAAGAAATGTCTGTCAATCGGATTATTGGCTTTTTCATAATTTTTGTCAGAATAATAATACTTGTTGCACACATATTCCTTGAGCTTCTTGGGAGTAATAATTTTTTTTTCAATGGATTCCTGCAATTTTTTTATATATTGGGGGATATTTTTGTCTTTGAATGAAAGAAAGCTAGAATTGATGTAATCCAAATTTCTTTCATGTAATTTTTTTAATCCCCTTTTTTTCTCTTTCATAACAATCCCTTTCCCGTTCACAACTTTCCTGAACGAATGATGGCAATAAGGAGGCCTAAGCCCATAAAAGCAGCAACCAGAAAGCCAACAAGGCCAAAGGCAGGGATACTAATTTCCGTGATGAACTTTATCCGATAACTGTATCCGGCCCGGAAACTCCCCCGACTTCTATGAAAAAGTGATTGGGAGCACAGATTATCCGTTCTCCAGGCATTGATATCGGAGGAGTATACTGACAGATTTTATGGCGGCACGCTGATTCTGTGATCCAGGCTTTTCCATTGTTTATCCGGGCAGTGATTTTTCCTTTTACGGTAATAAATGTTTTTTCAGTGCTTTGCTTGAGAGATAGCTTAGCGAGAGACTGTCCATCCTGATAGATAGTGATGAATTCTCCGGAAGCTTGATATGCTCCCGGTCTTTGAAAGGAGGCGATTGTCAGAGTATTAGAGGGAGATAGATTTTTATTAATCTCTTTCCAAAGAGAAGAGAGTTTTTGGGTGCGGATATCCCAGATCCGGCCTCCCTTGACCAAGCTGAATGATGGGCGCGCTTTCTGGTGTAACTGGCTGAATGAGAGTGACAGGTCGGCTTGAGCAGATGTCTGGACATGTATCCATCCTTTTTGCTGAAGGATCCTTGTCAATTCTTGTTTTTGGGGATGATTATTAAGGCAGGCAAATTTATTTCCGGGAATAGAATGGTATTTTTTAATTTCTTGCAGGATCAAGGAGATAAACTGCTGTGGTTCATCGGCAATAAGCAGGAGTTCACAGTCTGCGTTATTTTTTTTAGAAGCCAAGAGAAGAGGAGTTAGTAATGGCGTTGCCAGGATTGTTTTGAAAAAATTACGTCTATCCATGTTAATCTCCTTTTTTAGAAACATGTGTGATTCTTGGGTACATTTTTTTTTGGTTTATTATCTGGAAATAATGGAAGAGTCCTAATGATACTAATCCAATTCCCAGGAAAAACCCGAGTATACTGCTTTGTTGTAAGGATAAGGGGATAAGCCCGGAAAAAAGATATCCGACTCCCATTCCGGCCAGCGCCGCTGCCAGCAGGCCTCCGAAAATTATGATCATAGCCCGGGTGTAATTCTGCTCCGGCACTTCGATCTGGACTTTATCACCGGGAGAAGCGTTTAAAGGATTTTTTACTAAAAGCTGTCCCTTGGTTTTACTGGGGCCGATGCAAAGGCTGTGGGCTGAACATTCGTCACAGGCTTGAAAACAGGAAACTTTTACCTGTGCCAGGCTTCCTTCGGTCGATATTACAGTGCCGTTATCTTTCATCTTCTTTAAATAGGCGTCCAATAGCATTGGTCGGACATTTTTCAATTGCCGGGATTTTCTCCGGATTTATTTTTTTATAGTCTTTGATTATTGCTAAATTGTTTTCCATTATTATAGCCTCAGGACAGGCCCTTACGCAAATACCGCACCCAATACAGGCATTTTTGCAGGCCTTTTTTGGGGCTGCCCCTTTATCCAGGTTACGGCAAAAAACAAACATATTCTGGGCTAGAGGAGCCAGCTCAATGATATTCCTGGGACATGCTTCCACACATTTTCCACAGGCTGTGCATTTCTTTCCATCAACAACAGGCAGTCCATCTCCACCCATATGGATTGCCTCAAAGGGGCAGGCTAAAACACAGTCTCCGAATCCCAGGCAGCCATAGGGGCACTGTTTGTTTCCACCGGTTAGATTTGCAGCATAACAGGTTGTGATTCCGAGATATGTTCCTCTGTCTTTTGCTGCTTCTGTATCCCCGTGGCAGAGGATGCGGGCTATTTTTTTTACTACTTCATCTGCTTTTACACCCATGATCTCAGCGACTTTTGTGATGGTTTCTTCCCCACCGACCGGGCAGCCGTTTGTTTCAGCTTCTCCCTTGACTACTGCTTCAGCAAAGGCGCGACAGCCGGAATATCCGCAAGCTCCGCAGTTTGCCTGGGGCAGAGCCTCTGATATTTTTACTACTTTGGGGTCTTCTTCGACCTTGAGTTTCTGATAGGCAATAGCGAGCCCAGCAGAGAGGATCAATCCCAGAGCTCCCATGGTGAGAATCGGCATTAATACATCCATTAGTTTATCATCCCCGAAAAACCGGTAAAGGCAAGTGCCATGATCCCGGCTACGATCAAGGCGATTCCCGCGCCTTTTAAAGGCTTGGGTACGTCAGCCAAGTCGAGCTGTTCCCGGATTCCTGCCATAAGTACAATTGCCAATGTAAATCCAAGGCCGGACCCGATCCCAAAAATAACTGTTTTAGCAAAACCATAATCTTTTAAAGCTGCCAGTAATGCCAGCCCCATTATGGCGCAGTTAGTCGTTATGAGCGGCAGATAGATCCCCAGCGCCTGGTAAAGTGGAGGGCTGACTTTTCTGATGAACATCTCTACTAATTGTACTAAGGCAGCGATGACCAGGATGAAAGAGACTATCTGGAGATAATCGAGATTGTAAGGGATAAGTATCCAGTGGTTGATCATCCAGGAAACAACAGCGGTTATGGTCATAACAAAAGTAACTGCCAGTCCCATAGAAAAGGCGGCGTCGATTTTTTTACTTACTCCAAGAAAGGGGCAAATACCCAAAAAATAATAGAGGACATAATTGTTTACTAGGATAGCTGCGATGAAGAGAGTTATAAGTTCCATCAGTTTTTCCTCGTTTTTGTCTTGCTTTCAATTACAAGCGCGACTGCCAGCAGAATTCCCAGGGTGATAAATGCTCCTGCCGGGAGGATCATGATTATCCAGGGTTTAAACCAGGCTCCCATAACCTGGTGTCCGAGGAAGGTTCCCATTCCCAATATTTCTCTGATCGAACTCAGGGCCAGAAGAGCCAGAATAAAACCTGTACTCATTCCCAGGGCATCTATTAAGGAGCGGCCTACGGAATTTTTTGAGGAAAAAGCTTCCTGCCGGCCGAGGATAATACAATTGACAACGATCAAAGGAACATATGGCCCTAGAGATTTGGATATGGGAGGGAAGAATGCGGCCATAAAACGGTCGGCAATTGTAACAAAGGTGGCAATGATCACAATATAGCTGGCGATTCGAACCTGACTGGGAATTAATTTTTTTAGGGAGGCTACGACCACTGAGCTTAAAATCAGAACAAAGGATGTCGCAAGGCCCATGGCGATCCCATTTATAACAGCATTTGTAACAGCAAGCGTAGGGCACATGCCCAGAAGCTGCCGGAACACCGGGTTTTCTTCCCAGAGACCCTTGATATATTCAGCTCCTATGCTTTTACTCGGCATCATTTTCCTCACTTATAAGTTTTCCTGCTTGTTTCATTTGTTTTAATTTCTCCAGGGACTTGTTTACGATACTCAGGACTTTATCTGATGATATGGTTGCCCCTGTGATAGTATTGACTTCATTGGGAGCTAATTCATCCTGGGAATGGACGGCCGGTTTTCGCAGGCTTAAGGCACGGCCAGCGTCTTTATTATCCCAGAATCTGAGGAAGGCTTCCTTATCTGTGATTTTTGCTCCTAAACCAGGAGTTTCTTTTTGCTCGAGGATGGACAGAGAATTTATTTTTGTTACATTGGGATCAGTTCCGAACATGAGGCTTATAATATCCTGAAAGCCTGTTCCGGAAGTATAAACAGCATATC
>CBFDDY010000048.1:0-11430 GCA_965603705.1 uncultured bacterium
AGATAAAACGCACCGGATCAAAAAACTCCCGGGTGGGGCCGGCAGTGACCAGGACGCATTTATGGTTTAAACTTGTTGCCTTATTTATAAACTCTAAGCATTTTTTTACAATTTCGCAGGGAGAAACCAGCCGCCCTAACCCTTCATCACCACAAGCCAGGTAGCCTTTATCCGGTTCGATAAACTTAATCCCATCAGACTTCAAACGCTGGATATTTTTATATGTAGAGCGGTGCAGGTACATCTTTTCATTCATAGCCGGCGCAACCACAACCGGACAATCAGCAGCCGTATAAACCGTTGATAAAGCATCATCTGCTACTCCGGATGCAAATTTTCCAATTATATTCGCAGTTGCCGGTGCTACCAATAATAAATCAGCACCCTGGGTTAAGGTTATATGGGAAATACTGGGTGATTCGGCCTCATCAAATAAATCCAGCAATACTTCATTTCCGGATAAAGAACTAAATAAACGGGGAGAAATCAAGCGGGAGGCATTCTTTGTCATTACTACATGGACATCAAGGTCTTCTTTCTGAAATTCCCGAATGATCTCACAGGCTTTATATATACTTATGGATGAAGTAACGCCAAGGATAATTGTTTTTTTAGGCACTTCCATTATTCTCTCTCAGAAAAACTCCTGAGAATCGGGATTATCTCTTTCTGGCATAAGGCCAGGCGGCAATGCTGGCTATTAATAATAGACTTTAAATCCAAAACTGCCGTATCCAGTTTATCATTAATAATAATATAGTCAAAATCGGCATACGATCTTATCTCTTTCTGCGCGGTTATCAGCCTTTTTTGGATATCTTCTAAGCTCTCTCTTTCTCTTTTTTCCAACCTATTTTTCAGTTCCTGGAATCCCGGAGGGAAAATAAAAATAAAAACCGCTTTTTTAAATCGTTCTCTTGCCATCTGAGCTCCCTGAACATCGATGTCAAGAAGAAGATTATTTCGGGTACCTTTCTTTTCAATTTCCCGTCGGGATGTCCCATAGTAATTTCCATGCACAATTGCCCATTCTACAAATTTATTGTCTTCTATCATGCTTTTAAATTTATTGATAGAAACAAAATAATAGTCTTCTCCTTCTTTTTCAGACATTTTCTTTTCCCTAGTAGTATAGGAAACCGAAAATTTTATATCCTTGATATCTCCCAGAACACGTTTGACTAAGGTTGATTTGCCACATCCGGAAGGACCTGATATTACAAAAATCATATTACTATACCTTTATTTAACCTGGACTATTCATAAAAATTGCCAATGATGTACTCAAAAAAACAATAGCTAAGTTAATATATTAACATAAATCCCTTACAGCAACAATTTTAAGGAGATTATAAATTTTATTCCAGATTTTGCACCTGTTGCCTGATGCTTTCGACTTCGCTTTTTATTACCAAGCTTTGCTTAATGATATCAATATCCTGGGCCTTGGAATTAATCGTATTAGCTTCCCTGAGAAGTTCTTGGGCAACAAAATCAAGTTTTTTGCCAGCCGGCGATTTTTCACGGGGAGAAAGCAACGCCTGTAAATAAGCCATGTGTGATTTAGTCCTTTCAATTTCCTCAGACAGATCATAACGCTGCAGGATGAAAGCCGTTTCTTCAATCAACTTCTCCTCAGAAGGGACAATTTGCTCCCCCATTTCCCGCAACTTTACCTCAATTTTTTGCCTAATAAGAGAAGGCTGTTTTTTCGCCAGTTTCTCCAACTTCCTTACAGCTTCTCTAGCTTCCTTGATATGCTTCTGTATTTCCCTTTTCAATTCCTTCCCTTCCTTTCGCCTGACTTCTATCAAATCAGCCAAGGTCCTTTTAAAACTTTCTTCTAGAAAATTTAATTCATTCCTGGACAAATCTTTTCTCCTCAACTCCGCAACATTGGGGATGCTGAACAGATTATCCACAGAAAAAGAAACTTTTTCCTTCAGCCGGGAAGATACTCTTTGCACAGAGCTAATGATCTTGGAAAATAATTCCTCATTGATCCGGAGTTCCCATTTGGTAGAATCCAGGAAATCTATTTGCAAATAGACTTCGATCCTTCCTCTGTAAAGCTCTTTCTGGCAGATGCCTCTTAACCTGTCCTCAACTTCTCTTATTTTATTACCCCGGCAATTCCAATCCAGGTATTTATGATTTAGGCTTTTTATACTAATACGCAAGGAAAAGGTCTTATAATCAAATTTTTTATCTACATAACCAGTCATACTTTGAATCAATATTATTCTCCTATTTCTACAGGAAACTGCAAATCATATAATTTTTTATAAATTCCATCGTTCCGGTATAACTCTCTGTGAGATCCGCTTTCAATAATACTGCCTTTATCAATCACAAAAATCACATCAGCATTTCTGATGGTGGAAAGCCGGTGAGCTATGATCAGTGTTGTCCGATTCTTGATAATCTTTTTGAGTGCTCTCTGAATCAGCCTCTCAGATTCTGAATCCAAAGCGGAAGTGGCTTCATCAAGAATAAGGATAGGCGGATTTTTCAAAAAAGCTCTTGCAATTGACAGCCTTTGCTGCTGCCCACTGGATAAAAGCCCCCCTCCTTCTCCGATCTGAGAATTATATCCATGGCTTAGCCGGGTTATAAACTCATGTGCTCCGGCATTCTTTGCAGCCTGGATGACTTCATCTTCAGAGGTTTGTTCCAAGCCGTAGGCAATATTGTTACGCACAGTATCATTAAAGAGAATAAGCTCCTGGGTAACGAGCCCCATATGAGAGCGAAGAGAGGAAATGCTTATTTCCTGAATGTTTTTATCATCAATGTATATTGTCCCAGAAGTCTGGTCGTAAAAACGAGAAAGGAGATTAATTATCGTGGTTTTTCCGGAACCGCTTAGCCCTATAAATGCCGCTGTCTGCCTCGGCATGACTTCAAAATCAATGCTTTTCAGAACTAATTCGGTTTTATTATATCTGAATGAAACATTTTCAAATTTAATCTTTCCCTCAACCTCCGGAAGAGAAATAGGATGAGGATGCTCCATGATTTGAGGCTTACTTAAAAGAACCTCCAGAACTCTTTCGTGACAGGCGACTCCCTGCTGAATAACATTATTCGCCCGGCTGATCTTTTTTATAGGAGTATACATCAGGAAAACTCCCATCACAAAAGAACCAAAATCTCCTGCACTTATATATCCTCTTGCTATCCTGTCCGTCCCCACAAGTAATATAAACGCACCAACTGCTCCTCCTAAAAACTCCATAAACGGTGAAGATAAGCTGCTGATCCAGGCAAGCCTCAAACTGGTTTTAAAGTAACCTTTTGTCGCTTTTAAGAACTTCCCTAACTCGAATTCCTCCATAGTAAAGGCTTTAACAATTTTATTCCCTGTTATTGTCTCGTGCAAAAGACTATAGATGGAGGCCATCCTGGACTGGTTCGATCTGCCTGTTTTTTTAAGCTTACTGCTAAAAATTGCCAAAGGAAGCGCTGCCAGGGGAGCTATAACAAAGGAAGCTAGAGCCAAATGCCAGTCCTTTACAAATAGCCCTATCATCAGAGCACATAAAATAAACATTTCCTGCATAAGGTCTTTAGCACTTCCGGAAAGCGCTTCCTGAATCTTATCTACATCACTGGTTAAACGAGACATAAGTTCTCCAGTGGACCTGCCATCAAAATATCCTGAAGATTGGTATAAAATACTGCTATAGAGGTCATTCCTTAATTTTCTGGAAACATTCAAGCCTACAGACCGCATAGAAAATGAAGATAAAAAAGCAAACAATCCCTTGCCGAAAATTATGACAAGCAACATCCAGGGTAAATATTTTATCATCTGTTCAATATTCAAATTGAAAAAATTTAAAATAATATCTAAAAAACGTTTTTTCTCTGGAATACCTTCCGGAGCCATCCGGAACATATAATCCATTATAGGCTGGATCAAATCCACAAACATATAAGTAAATAAAGCTACAAATAAAGTACAAACAAAAGAAAAAACAAGACGCCTCTTTTCAGTTATTGTTAGTTTTAATAGCTTAAAAACCTGGTTCATTTGTTATCCTGATTAAGAAGAATATCATAACCGCAATGGTATTTCAATTTATCAGCTGCTCTGAAATAAATCGTTTGACAAAATATGGGGATAAATTTATACTTCCAGACGATTTGATTTCCGATTTTTTAACGTCAAGGCGAGGTAGCTCAGTCGGTAGAGCGAGAGACTGAAAATCTCTGCGTCGGCGGTTCAATTCCGTCCCTCGCCACCTTTAAAACAGAAGCTTCAGGAAAGACAGATAAACCAGGGACACCAGTTTGCGGTTGGCAGTATATCAGTACAGTAGTTGATTTTTCTATCTCATATTGCCTTAAACAGAGATTAGAGTTATCATAATAATTTATTATTTCATTTACCAGAAAAGACGATGAATATAAAATGGATGGGTAAAATATTTGAGGGGCCTTTTGCTATCACATACTGGGAGCCTCAGAAATCTCCAGTTATATATTCTATCATGATAAAACCGGACCCTAAAAAAGCTCCGAACTCTTTCCGAATTCTTTATTTCGGCCACACATCAGAAATATCTGACACTCGCTTATTACAAAACCACAAAAAATTCGATTGTTGGGAAAACGCAGCCGGCTCCAAGGATAACCTATTCGTAGGATTCCATCCCATGCCTGACTCTTCCCACAAAGAGAGAGAAAAAATCACAACTGAACTTATCAATCGATATAAACCGATTTGTAATTATTAGCGGATTAAATATCTTTTATAAATTTAGCTAAATGTTCTTTAAACTCTTGTCTTTTTAAAGCTAATTTCAAAGAAGCTTGGAGATAATCGAGCTTATCACCACAATCATACCGGGTGCCTTCAAATAAATATCCATAGACAGGCTCTTCCTTTAACAAAAGCCTGATAGCGTCGGTTATCTGGATCTCCCCCCTGTGGTCCGGAGAAGTATGTTTGATCATTTCAAATATTTTGGGCGTAAATACATAACGCCCCAGGATAGCCAGGTTAGAAAAAGCTTTCCTGGGCCCTGGCTTTTCTGCCATGTCCTCAAGCTTAAAAACTCTTTCAGAGATTTGTTTGGATTTGACTATCCCGTATTTATTCATTCCTTCTTCATCCACCTGCATAAGGACAATAACTGTAGCATTATATTTCTGATGGATCTTTAACAGCTGTTTAATACAGGGCACATCACAATCAAATATATCATCCGGCAAAAGAACAGAAAACGGTTCTGATCCGACGAAACTTTCCGCCATTAAAATTGCATGTCCCAATCCCAGGGCCTGCTTCTGCCGGATATAACAGAATTCAGCCAGGTTTGAAATCCGCCTAATTTCTTCCAATAAATCAAGTTTCTTTTTCTCTTCCAGAAAATGCTCCAGTTCCGGACTTATATCAAAATGGTCTTCAATAGCGGATTTCCCTCTGCTTGTTATTATTCCGATACTTTCTATCCCGGCATCAACCGCCTCTTCAACACTATACTGGATCAATGGTTTATCTACAACATTCAGCATTTCTTTCGGCTGGGCTTTTGTAGCTGGAAGAAAGCGGGTGCCGAATCCAGCCGCAGGAATAACCGCTTTACAGACCTTCATTACTCCTCCCTTGAATATGTCAGAATATTAGAAAAACAGAGTTCGGGGGAATTAAGGATAGTGTCCCCCGAACTCCAGTAAGTACTATCAGTAACAGAAATATTTCTTAGAAATGATATCCTAAGCCTAGAGTCAAAGCCCAATTGGAACGCTGGTATTTTTCAAGATAAGGCCCGACAAGCGGATCTGTAAAAGTTCTCTTTGCTTCCATATAACTTCCATAAATCCCCCCAAGGTCCAGGTCAAAATTCTCTCCTACGCTGATGCGACCGCCAAATCCGAATGTGTCTGCAGTCAGCTCATGACTGAAGTCACTCTGATATTCCTCGCTAAGGCCAAATTGGGTATGCAGGTAGCCGGCGCTTAATAAAATAGTTTTTGTTACGTCATACTCAAATCCAATGGCGATATCATATGTATTACTGTCCACGAACTCTTCAGCCCCATCCCAATCTGCATTTTTATCAAAGAAATAATTGGCGGAAACCGAGGCGCGAAGTTCCGGGAGTATTGCATATTCAAGGCCAAAAGAAAAGATGGCCGGTATATCATTGGGGGTTATCCCACCATCCGGGAACATCCCTTCGCCAGTGGCTGGGTCTATAATATCAGCTTTAGTCTCATTTACTAATTCCAGCTTAGTATTAAATTCATATTTGATGCCGATATTCAAATTGTCATTCGGCCTGATATTCAGGCTCAGAATCGGAGTTATGCCTGTGGCTGTTTGTTTGACGTCAACTGCTTTGTTGCCAACCATATCGGCATAATCTGGTTGCCCAATAAGATTAAAGAAATCGACTGCAGAAAGCATATCTGGGCCAGGATTTAGTAAGGGATGATACGGATTGATCTTAACGTTATTGATCGAACCTTCATATGTGTTGACAGCACTGATATAACGGACACCGGCAGCTATAGAAATTATCTCGCTTATGGCATAAGATCCATTCACCTGGAATCCGTAGAAAATGGAGCTTCCTTTAAATGAAAGGTCGGCTGAATAGGCGGTTGTGGGGAGACCCATGCTTGTCAGAAGGCCTGGCAGGACAGTAAAAGGAATCTCAAAAGAAGGCAACCCCTTGGCAAAATCGGCTGTTCCACCTCCTCCGTTAGGACCGAAGCCAAAAGACAGGGCAAGCTTATCTTTTTTATAGACAGCATAGAAATTAGGAAAGAATGGAACATTTACTTCCCCGATATATTCGTCCTGATTAAGAAGAGGGTAAGCATTGATTACTTTTTTCTCCTGGAAAATCGTCTGATTATAAATTGCTACGTGAAAGCCGTTTTCAAGCTGAGTTAATCCGGCCGGGTTGTAGTAGACAGCATCAATGTCCATGGAAGCGTTTCTGGCTAACATCCGAATATATACCGCACTCTGGTTTGTATTCGTAATGACAGCTGCAGAAACCATGGGGATGCAGAATAAAACTAAAGCCATAAATGTTAGAATTCTTTTCATTTTTTCTCCCTTAATTTTAATTATTAGCTTCGCCAATTTCCAATTTAAACTAATATACTAAATAATTTTTTGTTTTTCAACTATATATTTATCTTAAATTTTAAAAATATATTTTCCTTTATCATCCAAGTCAATCTTGACTGTATCTCCTTCCTTCAAATGCCCCTCCAGGAGCTGCAAAGCCAGAGGATTTTGAATATCCTGTTGAATTACCCGTTTTAAAGGCCTGACCCCATATACAGGGTCATATCCTTTCTCTGCCAGCAATTTTTTTGCGGCCGGGCTGATTTTAATATTTATCTTTTTCTGCTTGAGCCGCTTACATAATTCCCCTATCTGAATATCCAGTATTTTCTGAATCACTTCCTGAGACAGGGCCCGGAAGATGATCACTTCATCCACACGGTTGAGAAATTCCGGCCGGAAATGACCTTCCAGGATCTTTTTGACTTCCTTTTCCATCAGCTCATGTTCTCCCCTGAATCCCTTAATAACATGGCTGCCCAGATTGGAGGTCATTATTATAATTGAATTTTTAAAATCTATTGTCCTGCCTTTTCCGTCCGTAAGGCGTCCGTCATCCAGGATCTGGAGCAGAACATTAAAAACATCGGCATGGGCTTTCTCGATCTCATCCAAAAGAATTATCGAATAAGGACGGCGTTTGACTGCTTCAGTAAGCTGCCCGCCCTCCTCATAGCCTACATATCCGGGAGGCGCACCTATGAGCCGGGAAACCGTGTGTTTCTCCATATATTCAGACATATCCAGCCGAATCATGGCTCGTTCATCATTAAAAAGAAATTCAGCCAGAGTGCGGGCCAGTTCGGTTTTCCCAACTCCGGTCGGACCAAGGAAAATAAAAGAACCCAGCGGCCGTGACTCATCCTGGATACCCGCTCTCGCCCTCCGGATCGTATCTGACACCGCCTTGATCGCTAAATCCTGGCCCACGACTCTCCGGGCAAGATCTGTTTCCATTTTAACAAGTTTTTCCGTATCTCCTTCCAGCATCTTGGAGACCGGGATTCCGGTCCACTTGGATACCACAACCGCAATATCCTCTTCATCCACCTCCTCTTTAAGTATCTTTTTATTCTTCTGTACTGCTGCCAGCTGCATATTCAATTTTTCGATCTTCTTTTTTACTTCAATAAGTTTTCCATATCTTATCTCGGCCACTTTATCAAGCTCTCCCCGTCTCTCAGCATTCTGCTCTTCGCTTTTTAAGGTATCCATTTCTTCTTTTAATCTATTTATAGACTCGAGGAGCTCCTTTTCCCTCTGCCAGTGAAGTTTTAACGTCTTGCTTTTTTCCTTTAGCTCCTCCAGCTCCCTGTTTAATTTAGCCAGCTTTTCTTTAGCGCTATTTTCTTTCTCTTTCTTTAAAGCCTGTTTCTCGATCTCAAGCTGCATTATTCTACGATCCAGTTCATCGATCTCCTCTGGTTTGCTGTCAATCTCGATCCGAATACGGGAAGCGGCTTCATCCATCAGGTCTACAGCTTTATCGGGCAGGAAGCGGTCGGTAATATATCGATCTGAGAGAGTGGCGGCAGCGACCAGGGCTGCATCCTTTATTTGCACTCCATGGTGAACCTCATATTTTTCTTTTACTCCCCTTAATATCGAAATCGTTTCTTCAACTGAAGGTTCTCCTACATAGATCTGCTGAAAACGTCTTTCCAGAGCCGCATCCTTTTCAATATATTTTTTGTATTCATTCAAGGTAGTCGCCCCAATACAGCGCAGCTCCCCCCGCGCCAAGGGAGGTTTAAGCATGTTGGATGCATCTACCGCGCCCTCAGCCGCTCCCGCTCCGATAATCGTATGCAGCTCATCAATGAAGAGAATAATTTCTCCTTCAGATTCTTTCACCTCCTTTAAGACAGCTTTTAATCTATCCTCAAATTCTCCCCGGAATTTTGCGCCGGCAAGCAGAGACCCCATATCCAACGAAATCAGCTTCTTATCCTTTAACAACAGAGGAACATCACCGTTTGCAATCCGCTGAGCCAATCCTTCCACAATAGCGGTTTTCCCAACCCCTGCCTCTCCGATCAGGACGGGATTGTTTTTCTTCCTGCGGGAAAGGATCTGAATGACCCGCCTGATCTCATCCTCACGTCCGATCACCGGGTCAGGTTTCCCCTCCCGGGCGATCGCTGTGATATCCCTGGCATAGCGTTCCAGTACCTGGTATTTCCCTTCCGGCTGCTGATCCGTAATGCGATGGGTCCCCCGGATCGACCTTAAAGCTTCAAGCGCCGCCTCTTCAGTCACTCCATTCTGTTTTAATATCCGGACGGCCTCACCCTTATCTTCTTTTAGCAGAGCAAGCAGGATGTGTTCCGTTGAAATATATTCATCCTTGAGTTTATCCGCTTCCCTCTTAGCTGCCTTAAGTACCTGCCTCACTCCGGATGAAAGATAAACCTCTCCCCCGCCCTGAACCTTAGGTTTTCTCTCAAGCGCCTGATTAATATCAGTCAGGACTTTAGCAGAATTCGCGCCGATCTTAGCCAGAACAGAATTGACTATATTTTCTTCTTGATTCAAAAATACCCAGAGAAGATGCTCAGGTTGCATCTCCTGGTGCCCAAGTTCCCCGGCCCGGGAATGAGCACGCTGAATAGATTCCTGGGACATGACAGTAAAATTGTCAAAATTCATCACATTTTACCCCTGATTTTGCCTTTATTTTCCCTCTTTTTCCAGCCTGTACTTTAATTCATCTAAAAAATTTAGAGCCTCCAAAGGGGTCATGGATTCCGTATTTGCATTTCCTATTTTTTCTTTAATACTGCCCAGAAGCTCCTGTTCCCGGTCTTGCTGGAACAATAAGAATTGAGACGTATCCTGCTTATTTGAAGTCCGGTAAGCGATCTTGGGAAGCCCGCTATCGTCAAGTTCTTTCTTTTCCAGATTAAACAAAATTTCTCTGGCCCGGTCTAAAACTAGAGGCGGGATCCCGGCAAGTTTGGCTACATGGATACCATAGCTTTGATCTGAGGGGCCTGCCGCTATTTTCCTGAGAAAAACAATATCCCCCCTATGTTCCTGCACGGTTACATGGCAGTTCTTTATCCGGTCCATTGTAAGCGACAGCTCAGTCAATTCATGATAATGAGTCGCAAATAATGTTTTGGGCTTAAGCTTCTCTTTTTCATGTAAATACTCTACTATTGCCCATGCCAGGCTTAGCCCGTCAAAAGTACTGGTCCCTCTTCCTACTTCATCCAGCAAGATCAGACTGCGGGCAGTAGCATTATTTAATATAGTGGATGTCTCCAGCATTTCTACCATAAAAGTCGACTGCCCTACAGCTAAAAAATCCATCGCCCCGATTCGGGTAAAAATACGGTCGACCACTCCGATCTCTGCTTCTGCAGCCGGCACGAACGATCCCATTTGAGCCAATATGCAGATCAACGCGACCTGGCGCAAGTAAGTCGATTTCCCCCCCATATTCGGACCTGTGATAATAATGATCTGATCGTCATCCCGGTCCAGGTGAGTATCATTGGGAATAAAGGGGTCCTCATTTGTAACTTCAATGACCGGATGACGGCCCTGGACTATTTTGATCATATCGCCGGCATTCACCTTCGGGCGGAAATAGCTGCGCCGGGCAGCCAGCTCTGCCAAAGCTGATAAAACATCCAGGCAGGCAATATTTAGCGCTATTTTCTGAAGCCTTGCTGTCTCCTCTGAAATTTTTTTCCTGATATCCAAAAAAAGTTTATATTCCAGTTCACTAATACGCGCCTCTGCATTAAGCACTTTCTCTTCATATTCCTTGAGTTCCTGAGTGATAAAACGTTCTGAATTTACCAGAGTTTGCTTGCGGAAATAATCATCCGGGACCAGTCCCAGATTGGATTTTGTCACATCAATATAATAGCCAAAGACTTTATTATACCGGACTTTAAGGGAAGATATCCCTGTTCTTTCCCTCTCCTTCTTTTCCAGCCCGGTAATAAAAGATTTTCCGGAACGGCTCACCTTCCTGAGCTCATCCAGCTCAGCATTATATCCTTCCCGAATAATCCCTCCCTCTGTCAGCATAAAAGCAGGTTCATCCCGGATCGACCGTTCAATGAATTCCAGGATATCTTCAGCGTTGTCCCATTTTAAATAAATATTTTTCAGCATCTCAGATTTAAAAGGTTTAAGCAGGGCCTGTATTTGAGGCATAGGTAAAAGAGATCTCTTCAGGGAAACCAGATCCCGCGCATGTGCTACGGCCAGGGAGATCTTACCAGCCAGCCGGGCCAAGTCTGATATATCTTTGAAACTCTCCCGCAATTCATGCCGCTCGATAGTTAAAGAAAGAAGTTCAGAAACCGCATTCTGCCTTT
>CBFDDY010000049.1:0-11328 GCA_965603705.1 uncultured bacterium
AATTCATGCCGCTCGATAGTTAAAGAAAGAAGTTCAGAAACCGCATTCTGCCTTTCGCAAATGCTTCCAACATCCATGAGCGGCTGAAGCAGCCATGTCTTTAATAACCTGCCCCCCAGAGGATTAACTGTTAGGTCAATTATATCAAGGAGGGTACCGCTGCGGCGGTTGTCTCTTATGTTTTTGACCAGCTCCAAGTTTTTCAGCGTTGAAGAATCCAGAATCATATGAGTGCCTGACTGCATATAGGAGATACTTCCAATCAAAGAAAGTGAATCTTTTCTGAGTTTTTTTAGATAATATAGCAGCGCCCCTGAGGCAGAAACTGCAAAATCCCTGCCATCAAGGTCGAATCCAGCTAAAGACTTGACTCCAAAATGATCCTGTAAATAGTTTTTCGCCTGAATAAAATCATAGATCCAGTCTTCCTGCGGACTTTTTAAAACAGAGGACATATCATTGGCAGTAAAAATTTCATCTATTTTGTCTTCCTGGCCCATCGGAAAAGTAACTTCAATAGGAGCATATTTAATAAGCTCATCATTTATACTTCCCGGGGCATCCGCATTACTCTGGGCTGTTTTTATTTCTCCGGAAGCCAGGTCAACCACTGCCATTCCCCAGCTGCTGTTTTGTAAGAAAAGGCTGGCGATATATGTGTTTTCTTTTTCTTCTCCCACCTCGAGCTCCAGAGCTGTACCAGGGGTCAATATCTTTACAACTTCCCGTTTTACTATTCCTATTGCTTTTTTAGCATCTTCCACCTGCTCGCAAATTGCTATTTTAAAGCCGCGTTTCAACAATTTTGTCAGATAACTATCAACAGCATGATAAGGGACTCCACACATCGGGACCTTTTGACGCGAGGTTAAAGCGATTTCAAGAACAGCAGAGGCAACTTTCGCATCTTCATAAAACATCTCATAAAAATCCCCCAACCGAAAAAAAAGCAAAGTGTCTTTATGATCATTTTTAATACGGAAGTACTGCTCCATCATCGGAGTCAGAGAATTCTTATTAGTCATGTTTTTTAACTATACTTTTTAGAATTAATATTTTCAAGCAACTGTTATTTTTTTCTTCCTAGTATGATATCATATTTGAGAACTGATGCGGGAAACCGAGAATATCAAAAACAAAAAAGGCTACATAATGATCCAGGCTCTAACCCTGGCCCGAATCCCCCTTGCCATAATTTTTTCAATTACCTTACTAACGGGAAAAAATTCATTCTTGAATCTTATTTTATGCCTCTTTCTGATTGCTCTTATTGAAATTTCGGACGTATTTGACGGGGTTATAGCCCGGAAGTGTAATCTGGTTTCCGAATACGGGGCAACTCTTGACCCATACGCCGATAGCATTTCCAGGTTGCTGGTATATAGTTCTCTGGCCGCCTCTAACCGGGTACTGCTGCTTCTGCCTTTATGCATGGCCATGCGAGATATAACAGTAGCCTATTCACGTATCATTATGGCTAAAAAAAATATTTCGGTTTCTGCGAAAATAAGTGGAAAAATCAAAGCGATATTTCAGGCGACCGGTGCTTTTTTCGCCTTACTTGGCCCTTATTACTGGAGTCACATAGGAAACTGGAGCTTTTATGCTCTTTCCTGGATCATCATCATCATAACATTACTATCATCCATCGAGTATGTCAGAACTGCTATCCTGGCTTTAAAACAAAAATAAAAGTAGACATGACGGAATTCGACATAAGTTTCAAAACAAAGAAAATTGTCTTCCTGGACTTGGATGGAACAGTTTATCTGGGAAACAAGCTTCTGCCGGGAGCAAAAAAGTTCTTGAATTTTTTGCAGAATCAAGGAGTTTTTTTCTATTTTCTATCCAATAACTCATCCCGTTCCAAAAAGGACTATGTAGATAAAATCTCACATCTGGGCATTGAAACCACAGAAGATCGTATTATCCTGTCCACTGACGGAGTCATTGATTTTTTGCTAAGCCAGGGAGTGAAAGACACATATGTTATCGGCACCCGCTCCATGCAGGAGATGTTTGTTGAAGCCGGAATATCCATAGATTCTTTGAACCCGGAATATGTAATTCTCGGGTATGATACTGAACTTACCTATAAAAAATTAAAAACAGGTGCACTTCACCTTATAAACGGGATCGAACTGCTTGCCACTCACCCGGATTTTGTCTGCCCTACGCCTGAGGGGCCTATACCGGATGTGGGAGCCATGCTTGCTCTTTTTGAAAAAGCTTACGGAAAAAAGCCGAGAAAGATCTTTGGAAAACCCAATCCGGAAATGCTAAGTCACATCTTAAAAAAACACAAAGTATCTTCAGCAGAAATAGTAATGATAGGAGACAGAATATATACGGATATGGAACTGGCTAATCACCTTTCCTGCGATTTCATCCTAGTGCTGAGTGGAGAAACCCAGCCCTGCGACCTTGAAAAGCTTGACAAGCTACCAGCCCTGGTGGCTGAAAATATTGGGGCAATATTAAAACTGCAGGAAAGCCAGTAAAATCAGGTTTCATACATTACACCTTACTTAAGTAGAAAGAGGGAGATGCATTTATCAACTCAGAATATTCTGTGCCTCAGCCAGGCTGGCTGTGTCTTCCACATTAAGTAAAACCGGCCTGGGGGTCCATCTGCGGGATGTCCGCTTCATAAGCGCGGACAGGACCTTGCCTGACCCAAGTTCGATGGCATAATCGACTTTCTCTTTTTCCAGGATCTCCATGGATTTGTGCCAGAGTACTGTGCGGCTGACCTGACGCTTCAGAGCTTCCCTGGCCGCATTGCCTGTTTGAATAACTTCCGCATCCACATTGGTTATAATGGGAAATTTTAGATCCTTAAACTCAATATAATCAAGGTCATAGGCAAGTTTTTTTTCCGCTCCTTTCATCAGCTCGCAGTGAAAAGGGGCACTAACCGGTAATATAACAGTTTTTAAAGCTTCAACTTGGGACACCACTTCCTCCACTGCTTCCTTATGACCGGCAACAACGATCTGCACCCGGCTGTTCCAGTTAGCTATGGCTAACACACCACAATTAACTTTGCTCACCGCTTTTTTTACAGATTCATAGTCTGCCCCGATAACAGCCGCCATAGAGCCTGCCCCTACCGGAACCGCCTCCTGCATATACTGCCCTCTTTTATGAACCAGCAAAACAGCATCTTCAAATTTTATCGCTCCAGCCGCCACCAAGGCTGAATATTCTCCCAGGCTGTGCCCGGCTGCAATGAAAGGTTCAGCGCCTAGGAGAGAATAAGCGATATAACTGACGACCAGCAGGGCCGGCTGAGTATTCTGGGTCATCTTCAATTCATCTTCCGGGCCTTCAAAACATAAAGCCGAAATCTCATATCCAAGGATCTCAGCCGCCTGCTCAAAAGCCTCGCGGGCAAAAGAGAACGTCTCATAAAATTCCTTTCCCATGCCAACATGCTGGGAAGCCTGCCCCGGGAACAAAAAAACCATTTTACTCATTTCATTATCCTTTACTTCTTCTATCCTGAACTATTCATAAAAAATGTCGATCTATATGACAACTTTTTCTAAACTCGTGAATAATCCAGGCGATTAAAGTATTCAGTGTATTTATCCGCAAACACTTGAATATCAGCCTTATCAATCAAATATTTAAGCCATTCTTCAATCTGCTTTTCTGCTTTTTCCTTTTTGACCATAGATTCGATCTCGCTTAAGATCTTTATCATCGGCTGCGGTTTTTGATTTTTTTCTTTTTGCTCGGGAAGGTATCTTTTCTCATAATAAACCTCGAGCTCTTTTAAATTTATAAAAATTTCATGGCTGAATCTTCTAGAGATAACACTTTGATACAATATCTTCTCTATAAGATACTCTTTCAGATCATCAATCTTAAGATCAAACCGTGCAAGCTCTATTTTTAACAACTCCTTGTTTAATTTATCCAATTCTCTTTGCAGGGCAATGCTTAATTCATCCCCTTCTATTGCATCTGTCTCCCCTGTCATTTGGACTGCAAGTTTCTGCTCTATCATCCTTTCAAGAATATCATTATAATCATATACTGCTCCACCCATTTCCCTGCCTAACAGGTCAAATGCCTGGACAATCCTTAAATCTGTAAGAGTGATAATGTCATCATTGACAACAGCAACAATCCCATCGACAATTTTAACTTCTCCCTTAGTAGACGGGAAAATAGTGCTTGTAGCTAAAAACATAAAGAGAAATAAACAATGAAAAAATGTATTTTTCTTAGGCATTTAAAATATATTCCCTATCGTAATGAAAAAAAATAAGCTTTTCGCTTCTTTAGGAGCATCCAAATTCCAACCCAGCTCCAAACGGACCGGCCCCATAGGCGTACGATACCGCAGTCCGAAGCCAAGAGCATCCTGCAGCCCAGCCAAACTGACCTGGCTTCTTTTAAAATAAACATTTCCCTTATCATAAAAAATCACCCCTGATAAATCCTTAAACTGAGATAAAAGCGGAAACGCTACCTCAAAATTAAACAGGATCAATGCTTTTCCCCCCACCGGCTCTAAAGATATAGCGTCTTTTGGACCAAGCTCATCAAATTCAGCACCACGGAAAGAGTTGCTGCCGCCAGCAAAAAAACGCTCATGAATCGGCATCCTCCCTCCCCCCAGTCCAATCCGAGAAGTAACGCTAAACAAAACCTGAGGCCATACAAGAAAATAATGTTGATACTTTGAATAGGACTTTAAAAAATCCGATTCCGCATTAAAAAGCGGGTATGCCCACTCCAGCACACTTGAGAAAAAGAATCCACTTCCAGGATTAAAGGGATCACTTCGCCTATCCCAGATAAAACTTCCAGAAATAGAAGTAGCGGAAAAGGGGAAATGCTGCCTGTCGACTCCAGCCTCCGCGATCTTTAGATCAAACAACTTTGTTTGGGCAAGCCTTAAGGTAGTAAGAAGCACCATATCCTCTTTATCTGAAAGATGCTTGATTCCCGACAGACTGATGCCGCGGCGATCAAAACTGTAACTCTTTCGCTCTTCCTGCTCCAGCCAGGCATTTAAAAATGTCTGGATTGGAATACCGAAAAAATAGGGCTGTTCCCAGGAAAATACCGCTCGTTTCTCTTTAAGACTTAGCTGTCCTACAAAACTTACCCGAGCGGCTGTGCCAAATATATTGCTGCGGATATATTCCGCAGTGCCCCTGGGCCTTACAACATTATTCCAGATGTCAAAAGAACGGGGCTCATTTTTTGTCTCCAGGCCTACACCCAAGCCAACATAATTTTTCTCCCCCTCTCTTACACTGATAAGGAGGTTCTCTTTTCCTTCAGCAAGAATTATCTCTTCTACATTGACTTCAGTGAATATACCAAGATTTTCCAATCTTCTTTCAGTCTCTCGGATCCTGTTGTAATGAGCAAAATCCCCCGCTTTTATCATAAGCTCTCGCTTGATGGTATTTATCCTAGTATTACTATTGCCGGTGATTATAATGTTTTCTATTTTGACTTTTTGTCCTTCTTTGATTTGAAATTCAACTGAATATAAATTATCGTCCTCCACTTGAACTTTCGCTTTTATTTCAGAGCCACGAACACCTTCATTTAAATAAAATTTTTCAAGCCTTTCCACATCTTTTTGTATGCTTGGAGAATAAAAAGGCCCACCCTCAATACTATCGATTTGTTTTAGCAAGCTTGCTTTAGAAAACAAAACGGCTCCTTCAGCCGAAAGGATTTTTATATTGAGTTGCTTTCCTTCTTCTACAAAAAAGATGGGCTTTACCTTAGTCCCCCTTCTTTCAAAGTTAAGAACAACTTCGGTTTCAGGAAATCCGTTCGTTCTATATAAAAACTTTATCTCGTCAGGAATCTCAAATAAACGGGATCCGCTTATCTTACTAAGGAACAAGATGTTATCCTTCAGGGATAAGGCGTCTTCCAGCTGATCAACCGTAAAATAACTTACTCCATTAAAAGAAATGCCTTCAATTCGACACTTACTTCCTGGAGACACCTTGTAAATTACCTGGATCTTGTTATCTTCCCGCTTAATACTTGAAGCAACATTAGCAAAAAGGTATCTCTTTTCCCTTAGGTATTCGATTATTTTTGATTCTCCTTCCTCCAGCCCCCATTCTTCAAAAATCCTGGCCTCCCAAATCGGTTTAATAAGAGCTAAGGGGACCTCCGCTCCGGTTATTGATATCTCGATTTTTTCGTGAGGTAAAACCTCTATAACAAGAAAAACCCTCTTTTTCTTTTCATTGAAATCCTGTCGTTTAACCTTAATATCAACTCTCTGGTAATCTTCAGCAATATAAAGCTCCTTAAGTTTTTGAATGTCCTTCTCCAGGACCTTTGGTCTAAACACTTTTCCAACTCTGGTCGCCATACTATTCTTCAACTTCTGGGGGGAGAAAATCAGTTTCCCTTCAAAATCGACACCTTCAACCTCATATCTCCCGGAAGATCGAATCTCAAAAAAAACATCGATCTGATTACTATCAGGGATTTTATCTCTATTAGGTTTTACTCCTGCATTAAAATAGCCGCTAATACGTAAGGCCTCTTGTATCTCTTCAACCGCTTTTTTCAGCTTGCTTTCGGAAAAAGAACCCCCTTCAGTTAAACTAAAAATGCCTTCTCTTAGCTTTCTTCCGGGAACACCATCACTGCCTTGAAAAAATATCTTCCTTACAAAAAATCTGCTAGACAAAAGAAAAGTCAGGTCAAGTCTATTTTCCCCTGTTTTTAGAACCTTAATTTCAGAAAAAAGCCCGGTTTTATATATCTGTTTAATACTATTGTTTATTTTTTTTAGAGAAAATAAATCCCCTGGCCGAATAGTGATTAAGTCTTCAATTTCCTCACCGCCGGCCTGATGGTCGATTATGATCGAAACGCTATTTATAAGCTTGGAAGCAATATTTTCCTGGGAATACAGCACAGCGTTCCCTAAAAACAGCACAGAGAGCATAACCACCCCCCAGAAAATAATCCTGTTTCGATTTTTGCGTTTAAAAACGTTTGTGAATTTTAACATCCAAACTTATGCGTCCAGTTTCATCCCTGATTCCAACTATAGACAGATCTTTTGAAATTTCCCACTCTAAACGCATTATCTCCTCACGCTGAGTGCTTAAATTTGTAGAATAAAGAATGAAAATATTTCTCGAAAGTTTTTTTCCAAGTGTTAAACGAGCGGTCACTTCCGCTGTAGAGCCCAAAACAAAAGGATCTATGCGAAACCTGTCAACATTGAAAATTTTTTCTGCCCGTTTTTTTGCTTCTTCTGACAAGGAAAAGGAAACCATAGAAGCTGCTCCCTGCCTCATGCTTCTGTCATAATGATATGTACGCCGGAAAGCCTCTCCTAGAGCAAGCAAAGCCAATACATCTTCTTGAGGCAAAGGGGGTGACGAACCAAACTCAGGTATCAACTTGTTGGAGAGGCCGTTAAGAGAAAATGTCACCCGGTAGTCCTTTACATATGTCTCTCCCTGGAAACGAATATACGGCTCAATTGCTACAGGATTAAAAAAACTTACTCTCCCTTCTAAAACCTTAAAATCCCTGTCCTGAAAATCAACACTCCCTCCCAGAGCTTCGATCTCTCCCAAAAGAACAGGATTTAAAACATTGCCTGAAATGGTCAAATCAAACTTCCCCCTTATCCTTCCCAAGGAATTTTCCATCCAGGCATTATCATCCGCCCGTAAATGTATATTCAAATTCAAGGCATCAAAAAAACCGGGTTTATTCTGCATCTGTTGATAAGCACTCGAAGAAAATGAAAGCTTTTCGGTCAACTCCCGCCGCCAGGAAAGCTGATTAATAAAAAAATCGCCATCCAGGACAAAACGGTTTTTATCCCAGATCAGGTTTAGCTTTCCATCAGCTAGGACTCTTGTTCTTTCTAGCAGGGCAAGGGACAGTTTTTTCCCTTCCCCTCTAATGTCGATTTTTTCAAGTCCTTTACTGCCGATTTTAAGCATCCCTGAACCCTTGATATCCCCACCTCCAAATTTACCCTGAAAGGAGCGTATGGAAAAATCTCCATTCTCTACAAAGACCAATCCGGAAAAATCCCTAAAAGCATAAGCAAACCGGGGAAAAGGCAGAATGGATCCCTTAATATCAATTACTCCATTTATCTGCGGCAAAAGATGAGTGCCACTGATATCTACTAAATAGTTTATTCTACCCTTAGCGCCTCTCCAGGGCAGCAGAATATTCAGATTGTTAAAATCACCTTTGATACTGCCAGACATAGGGGTATCGCCAAATGGAATCCCTAGCAAAACCGAAAAAGGATTCTCTCCCGGAATAAAATTTCCCTTCAAATCAAGCTGTAGTGTCTTATCCTTTACATTCAGCTTGATATCCCCCTCAGCCCGGATTGGCTGAAAAGGCGGGAAATGAAGATTTTCAACCATGTATTTTCCCAATATTAGATCCTTTCCTAACTTACCTTTTCCACTCAAGTTCAACGAACACAGGCCTTTCATCTCCTTATAAAGCAGGGAAAGATCAATATTTTCCCCCTCAAGATCAATATCAAATTCATTGGTTTCAGAGCTGAGAAAAGCATTGCCTTTTACTTCTCCTTGATAAAACTTGAATCTAAGTTCTGGAAAGGATACTGTTTTATCATCCCCTATTATCTTTCCCCTTACGCCGCTCAGCTCTTGACCAGCAAGATCTAACAGGGCTCCGGAAAAGGAACCGCTAAATGATAGCTTCTTATTTCTTTCTTTATACTCAAAATAACCGGAAGCTTTTCCCTTAAGAGGGAGATCGATTTCAAAGGCCGGAAGTATGGTTTCTACTCTCCCTTTATCTACCCAAATATTGACCGTAGTCTGTTCCGGATTCGAAAATAAACCGATTCTACCGCTAAAAAACGGATCTTTTACAGTAAACCTGCCAAAAAAATCGTTTCTTATAAGCTCGATCTCTCCCTCTACAGCTTCAGCATCAAGCTTATCAAAACCGGCAGTTATCAGCGAAAAACCGGCTCTGACCTGAGGAGAATTATAATCACCAAAAAGTTCAAGCTTAGCTTTACCGGCACCCCTTATCTCTGGAAATATAAATTTTCTTTTAAGGATAAGTTCCGTAAATTTCCGGGCTTGCTTCCCGTCCTTTACTTCTCCGTCAAATGTGATGTCAAGTTCCTGTCCCAGGGTCAGGCTGCCTCGGACATTCATTCGAGAAAAACTTGAATCAATATCAGAGGAAAAAAAAGAAACTCTATCCTTCCCATCCCAATCCAAATTTACTTTTCCATTAAAAGGAAATCTGCCTGGCCTTTTTAGCTTAAGCTCGTCTTTAAATTCAGCATTCACAGTTAAATGATTATCAATAAGTTTAAAACTCCCCCAGACTGGAGAGGCAACCGGCCAGGGCAGTTTAAGGAAATTCGCTAAAGAGTCCAGATGGAGATGCTGAGCAAGGCCTTCAACTTTTCCTGCTTCAAAAAATATTTTCAAATATTCCTTAGGCAAACCTTTTTCCCGGATATCAAGCTCAACAAAACCTCCGGAAGATTCCCTGAAATTTACCTGGCCTGTAACCTCTCCCAAGGGAACATCATTTAGAACAAGAGAGTTGCTTGACACTTCTCCCTCAAAAACAATATTCTCTTCTTTTCTGCTTAAAATCCCCTCTGCTTTAGCCTTCCCTTCCCACTTAAAAGGAAGTTTCAGTAATTCCGCCATCAGAGGGGTTCGCAGATTTACTGAAGTATCCAGGTCAAACTCGGGCTTTAAAAAATCAACTAAACGCCCTTTTGCCTTAACGATCCCATCACTTCCTGCTATAGTCAAGCGCTTGATATCAATTTCTTTACCGCGCCCCTCAAGGGCCAGCTTCACTCTGCCATTTATCCGAGGGAGCCCCCTTCCTAAATCCAACTCATTTTTCTCCACCTCAGCTTTAAGAGTAAAAGTATTTCCTCGCTGTATAAAAAAAACATTGGCCCCCTGAGAATGAATGCGAGATTCTTTTCCCCAATAATACACCTCTCCATCTCTTATCAATCCTCTCTCAACAGCAAAAGGGAAAGCCAAGGTAAACTTTCCTTTTTTCCCGGTTTTAGTTTTATCTGATATCTCATAAATGCGCAAAACCGGGTTATCTATCAGGACAATAAAGGGTTTTTCCCTTGACAGAAGTGCTCTGGTAGAGATCTTAACTGAGATTTTTCGGGCAGAGAAAAAAGGCGAGGTTGAAACAGACCTGGCGTTCTCGATGATAAGGGCAGGAGGAAAAAACGAAAGGTACAGTCTGGTATAACCAAAACTTGATTGAATTTTTTTCTTAACCTGATTTAAGACAAAATTCTTTACTAGGCTACTTGCCCCGAACAAAACCAGAATGATCAATCCCAGGACAAAAAAGCGCCTGAGTTTTTTCCAGGTATTCCTGACTATCAGCCAATAATTCAGAGACAATGTTTCTCCATTTTGGCGAAATAAGATTCACTCCACTGTAAATAATAAAGCACCCGCTTCAACCGAATCTCCCACCACTGGTCCTATCTTTACAATTTTCCCTGACTGGGGCGATTTAATCTCATTAAACATTTTCATAGCTTCAAGGATTACCACAGGCTGACCTTCTTTGATCTCTGAGCCTTCTTTTATTAACACCTTAACAATCCGGCCAGGCATAGATGTCCTAATATTTTTTTTCCCAGATAAAGAATTTTTACTTCCCAGCATCTGGATAGCTGATTTTTTCTCGATTTGAAAACATTTTCCATTCAAAAAAACCATATAGGAATTGGAATTAGTTGAGACAATCACGTCATAGATCTTCCCATCAATATCTAAAATGAACTCATCCTTATTTACAAACTCTGCTGCAACTTGATACTTTTTGCCGCCCATATGGATCTGAATTTCATCATCCGCTTTCTGCATAAGCTTCAATTTATACTCTTTATCCTGACACCAAAAAGAAATATTCATTTTACATCCTATGGGAAAAAGCTCTAATCCTACCCTGTAATTTCCAGTTACTTTTATTATTCATTTGCTGGCCGGGAAATACAGCTCTGCTTTCCCAGTAACTTTTGATCCCAGCCGCAATCAAGGCTGCCACCTGTTCCTCAGGATCGACCGAGTTTCCTTTTTTTTCCAGTTGTTGAATAAAGTGAGTGTTATAATTACCTTTGGAAAAATCAGGGTGGTTAAGGATCCGTTTTAAAAAAGGTAAAATAGTTTTTATTCCATAGACCTGATATTCCGATAATGCCCGGCCCATGCGTTGAATTGCCTCTTTTCGGGTAGCTCCCCAGGTTATTACCTTAGAAAGTAAAGGATCATATTCCAGGGGGACTTCATAACC
>CBFDDY010000050.1:0-11217 GCA_965603705.1 uncultured bacterium
ATAGAATTATTCAAACTGCCGGTTATGAAAGCGTTCTTCCCCCAATTTTTTTGGCAACTGGGAGAGGATGATAGCCTAATATGGGGAATTTCTTCAAAATATGAGCTGCAAGTTATGAATTCTGAAGGAAAACTCTATAAAAAAATCATTAAGGATTATGACCCTGAAAAAATCACCGAAGAAGATAGACAAAAAGAATTAAAATTTTTATTCGGAGATAATCCTGTGCCTCCGGGAGTCAAACTTGAGTGGCCTGAGTCTCAGGGGGCCTTCAAATATATAAGCATTGATGAGGAGGGGAGAATTTTCCTGAGAACATTTGAAAAAACTAAAGATGGCAGCGGATACCATTATGATGTGTTTAATTCTGAGGGAAAATATATTGCTAAAATTCCACTTAAAATAAAACCGCAAGTATGGAAAAAGAATAAATTATATACCATAGAAGAAGACAAAGACGGCTACCAATATGTAAAACGGTGCAGTGTCACCTGGAAAATCAATTAACCTGAACTATTCATAAAAAATGTCGATCTGTTTACTTATATCTTCTTTTTCAGGCTGAGTTTTATGCCGCCCCCTCCCATTGCCAGCATGATAAGTGCCTGTACTAGAATCTTCCACTGAATCTGCTCACCCAAGAAGAGCATGGGCTGCTGCGATTTTATCCGGGATTTGAAGGCCTTGAGGGCAGTGGGACACACAGGTTCCGCATTGAGCACAGGCATCTCCTTTGCAGTCGAGTTTAGCGTAAAGCTTTCTGGCTTTATCCCAATCATGGTCATCTACTGCGTAGCGCTCGAAGCGAAGGATTTCGGCAATAGGTATTTGCTGGGGACAGTGGGGCTGGCATTCTGTACAAAGGCGGCAGGCTGTCTTGTTAGCTTGAGCGGTCATCATCTGGATGGCCAGGGCTTCCCTAGACCGTAGGGCTTTTCCAGCGCCTGAATAGGATTCCACAAATTCATCGAGGTTTTTCACCCTCATAACTACAGTATCGAGCTTGGTTCGGGTGGTTAGCCAGCGCACTAGCGTGTTGTGTGGCGATACTCCGGCCGGAAGCTTATCCATAAATGCCTGATCATCCTTCATGCGTCCAATACCCCGTGCTGTTTTCATGGCAATAGTGCCAAATCCTTTTTTTCGGGCAAACTCCAAGAATTTGTCCATATTTGGATCTACGCCGTAAGAGTACATAAATTGAGCATGTTCATAGATGCCGTCTTCAACCACAGCAATCAGGATCTTTGCCGCGCTTTGACCCCCCGGTACCCTGGAATTCCCAGCATAACCGTGCTGAGAAAGGCAGAGGTGCTTTACTAATCCTTCTTTTTTCAGTCGTTCAAAAGCGCGTACAAATCCCCGCTCATTTTTGAGCTCATCTGTATTATGGTAACCGTAATGTAACTGCATATCGTCAAAATAACCGAGACCAGTCCTCCTCAAAGCCTCTTTGACATAATCGTAATGTTTCTCTTCATCGATGCGGCCGACATAATGATCTCCTCCCACCCGGTCCACTGTAACCTGACAGTAATGAGCTTCGCGGTTTTTTAGGATAGAATCTGGCGTTCCGGTCTGTATCCATTTGTTAGCCTTATGCCAGTAATTCATACCGCATAAGATTCCTGCTTCCCTGGGTGCTTCAGCCAAATCACCAGATCCAATGATAATGGAGACCTGCCTCCCGCTATAGCCCAACTTTACATGGGGCAGCTTCCCCACTCTGTGGGCAGCTTCCTCTATGCTATAGGGTACCGTGTTTTCTTCCTGCGGTTTTCCGGTGAGTCTCCCCGTCAGCCCGGCAACCATTGCCGTTGATGATAATTTAAGAAAGTCACGTCTTTTGATTGATTTTTTATCAGCCATAACTTATATTCCCTCCTAATTTTTTTTATGAAAATTCATGAGCTTTCCATATGTCATAAATCTTTTCTTCAATTGACATGTGATGAGTATTATTTAAATTCCTTGACTAATTTATACAGTAAAAAATTTTATGTCAAGGAAGAACATAAAACCTTGTTTTCTTAATTATTTGACCTGAATCTCCATAATCCCTTTATGGCACCCTTGTCTCTTGCCTTACTGTTTTATCTCTTCTTTTTCAGGCTAAGTTTTATGCCGCCCCCGCCCATTGCCAGCATGATAAATGCCTGTACTAGAATCTTCCACTGAATTTGTTCGGCTAAGAAGAGCGATTGTATGAAAAAGTATATCCCAGCTGCAGCTAATACAAAATAAACTCCTAACATTATCTTCCAGGCGCTGCGGTTGGTCTTAGGGGTATCTTCGGCAAGAAATTTATTATAAAGCAGCATGCCGAGCACGCAGAAAAAACCAAGGACGGCAAAGATCATCCAGAATAACTTGACTTGTGCCATTGTATTTGGGCTCAGGGGTAAGCCCGCATTGACAGCTTCTTGGGCAGGGATAACGGGTACTAGGACCTTCTTATACAGCATGGCGCCGAAATTACTCCCGAATAAGCTGCCTATTACCCCGTAGAGAAAGGCATAGCCCATGTATACAGCAACATTATCTTTAGGGGCTACTAATCCCACATAGCTGTAATATTTTGGATGCGACGTCATTTCCCCCATAGAAAAAACCGCAATTCCCAGGATGAACATCCAGGGGCCCTGAGAAAAAGCCAGGACAACAAAACCTAGGGATCCGATAATAATCCCTGTCGCCATTACAGGAAGAGGCTTGAGGTTCTTACAAACACGGCTGACAATAAGGACAAGCAGGATGATTGTCCCCGCATTTATTATCGTGACAAATTCTGCGTCAAATTTGAAGATCTTAAGCAGCGGGATTCCGGACATCCATTCTGTTACTGCTGCCCGGTTGATAAAATCCCTAAGATACCAGAGAATCGAACCAAACATCTGAAAATAAAGGATCCAGAAACAGGAATAGACCAGAATCATAAGCATAAAGCGAGAATTTCCCAAAACAGTCAAAGCTTCTGAGGCGACTTGTTTTGCGCTCTTAGTACTCTTGGGTACATCCGGATCTTTATAAAAGAATGTAGTTGGGATCAGCATCAAAAAGCACCAGGCTGCTGAGTTTAAAAACACATAATTCCAACTTATCCCTTTAAGTATGTTGACAATAAAAGGGGAGATAAAGGCGCCCAGGTTGATGCACCAGTAGTAGAGACCGAATCCAAAGCCGCTTGTTTCCTTTGTGGTTGTGCGGGCCACAGTTCCGGTGATGATCGGCTTAAACAGGCCGCTTCCGGTAGCCATTATAAGCAGGAAGAGAAAGATTATCCCGTAGGAGGTGACATTCCCGGCGACAAAATACCCTATTGTAAGCAGGGAAAACGCTACAAGCAGCATCTTGCGGTACCCGAGTCTCTCCGCAAGTGCTCCTCCGGCAATAGGCATGATATAAGTCAAAGCATAAACAAAGCCCTGGAGAAATCCTACCGATTCTACACTGAATTCAAGGTGGTCGACAAGATAGACGGCCAGGACCGCATTCATGCCATAGTAGGCCCCCCGTTCGAAAAACTCCATCATGTTTGCCAGCCAGAAAGTCCTAGGCAGGTTTCGCATAATACCGCCTTTCTTTGCTTTTTGATTCATGCTTTTCTCCTTTTCACTACTTATCCTGATCTCTGCTCCAAAATATCATTTTCGTATCATCAATGCAACCTGGACTGGTCACGTGTTAGTCCCTCCAAAAGACAGGGATTTACCTGTGACCAGCTAATGAGATTCTCTGGGGATAAATCCGGTCCGGCCGAACTGATTATAATCCCTTAAACTTTATCTCTTTCATGTCCGGCAGGGAATAGATTTTGACCTTTCCTTTTATGCGGGCAACAACTCCGGTTTTAAAAATAGAAATCTGATCAAGGGGCTTGTTCTTTTTTATCCCAGTCAGATGAAATTCTTTAAGGAATAGAATTTTGCCATCCTTTAAACGATGAAGCCTTAGTGTTTTTATATCCTTTGATTGTTCACGAAAGTAGAAAGTATTAGGATAGACATAAACTATGCGTCCTTCATATTCACCTAATTCTTGAATTGTCAGGTCCCCCAGGTCAAGCCTGATGATCTTATTTCCCTTTTTACCATAGACTTCTTTTAAGGGATAATTGGCCATATCTTGTGCTTGAAGGAACGGATATATTTGTATAAAGACGACTTGTCCTGGGATTTTTTTTAGCAGTTCTTTCCTGCCCGGGAAAAGGCGGTAAATATTTAAGCTCTCCGGAGTAGAAACAAACAGCATCCGGTTAGCATAAGCCGGCCTTATATTAATTTTGTTGCTTTGGCTTATTCCCAGGTTGTTGATTTTTCCATCCTCCCATATCTGCAGAATAGCATTTTTTTGTTTTTGCCGCATGGATACTAGCCAGAAGCGCTTGCCTTCCCATGTATCAGTCCCGAATAATAGGGGTCTGTAATATTTATCCAGAGCATGATCCACTTTTAATCGGTTAATTTTTCCTGAGTTTATATTTACAAAAAGCAGTTCAAATTCTGAGGAATTATCTCCTTGTTCTATAATCACAATATCATTTTTGAATTTTTTAAAGGAATCGTATCCTAAATATTTTCTTCTTTTAATTTCATAAAGAGAGGTGACTTTGTTATTGTTAAGGTCTAACCGGAGGAAAAGGAGGTTAAAACTTTTTGTTTTATTAAAGGTGTAATCTCTTACGATGATATAATTATCCTTTTCAATTGCATTCCATAAAATAAAGTCCCTTTTGAGTTTAAACACTTTTTCTTTATCATATATTTTTACAAAGTCATAGACACTTTCGAGCAGGATGTTATTCTGGGTAAGGAAGTAGTTATTAGACAAGCGGCCTATTCCAAGGTAGGCGAGAAAAGAAGAGATAACAAAGCCGGCAATAAGCAGAGGTATAAAATATTTGAAAAAGTGCTTGTTATAGATGCGGGACGGCCGGATATCGAATTTTTTTAAAGCAAGAAGAAATGCTATCAAAAAGGGCAAAAGCAGGACAATTGCTGTCACTGAGCCGGATCCTAAAAGATAAGGCCACTCCTGGATAGTAAAAAATTCATGAATATTTCCCCAATCAAATGGAATTTCTTTAATAAGACACGTTATATAAAAGGAAAAGAAAAGCAGGCTTAAATAAATAGAGAGAAAAAATATGGAGATAACGGAAGAGACCACAAAATTTTCCGAGACAGCGGAAAAGGAAAAAGCGATCAGAAAAAGGGAAAAGTAAAGCAGAGTGAAAGAGAAAAGGGAGATAGCTGCGGCATTACTGCCGCTGTATGAGTAAATTAAAAGATGAAGCATAAAGAATATTAAAACAGCACCCAATCGGGGAAGAAACTTCAGCCCAATAAGCTGCAGCCGGGAATAGGGGAGTGAGAGCAGATATTCCATTCCCCCCTGAGCCCGGTCCAGGGAAAAGATAAAATTCCCCATAAGCAGGGCCCAGAAAAGAAGTCCAACCTGGAAGAGCGGGAAGAAAACTTCAAAATATGATTGCTGGATAAATATTTTTAATACTGCCGGCAGCAAGATCATAACCAGAATCAAGTAAAGATATTGTTTTAAGACTTCTTTAAATTCTTTATTTAACATACTGGCCTCCGATAAAGGCTTTCATAATTTCATTTAAGCTAAGGTCTTTATATTCATATGAATAGGCAGTTCTGAACTCTTCTTTAAAGGGATAGATAAAATACTCTGTATGAAATGATGTCTCTTGCTTGAATATACAGGGGATTTCTTCAGGAAGCTCTGATTTGATTGTAATCTGTTTGATTTTTTTTCGTAGGCTTTCGCTTTTCTCATCCAGGATAAACCGGCCCTTTTCCATCAGTAATATCCTTTCCGGGATCTTTTCCACCTCTGAAAAGGTATGGTTTACCATGATCACTGTGGTCTTATTTCTATCCATGAGGTCTATGACGGTTTCCAGGAATTGCGCCCTGAGATAAGGATCGATAGTGTGGATGATCTCATCAACCAGTAGAATCTGCGGCTTCTGCGCGACCAGAAGAGAAAGATGAAAGAGCACCCGTTCTCCGGCAGAAAGGTGTTTGATTTTGCGCTTTAAATGCAGGTTCAGCTCCTTGATCAGGGTGTAGTCAAAATCCCGGATCTTATAAACCGAAGCATGGACAGCAATGCTTTGCCTGATTGTGAGATTTTCAAGTAGACTGACCCGGTCGGATATAAAAGCGATTTTGCCTTTATCCATTCCCATCTGATAGACAATACTCCCCCGGTCGGCAAGAATGATATATGCCAGGCACCTGAGGAAAGTGCTTTTTCCTGCTCCATTACGCCCTGCAATAAGAACCGACTCTCCTTTTCGGAAATCGATGTGAATGTTATCCAGAATGGTTTTTTTCCCCAGTTTTATGGTTAAATCTTTGACTTCAGCAATATTTCTATTCATGGTCCAGATACCTCTTCATTAAATTTTTTATGTTCCTTTTAGTAGCACCCAGGGAAATGGCTTTTTCCAGAAAAACCTTAAATTCAGCTTCTATCATGCCTGTCCGCAGGCTGTCGAGTTTAATTTTTTTTGTGTTTATCCAGCTGCCGCTGCCTCTTTTACTTTTGATAAAGCCTTCTTTTTCTAAAGTGTAGTATGCCTTTGCTACAGTATTGGGATTTAATTTAAGGATTTTTGCCAGTTCCCGGATAGGCGGTAGCCGGTCGCCGTGCTTAAGTCTGCCTGCTAATATTTCCAGTTTTACCCCTAGAATAACCTGCTGGTAGATTGCTACCGGAGAACTGAAATCAATATTGAATCGAAACATTATCTCGTCTCCTAACAATAATTGTATTACTACTATAATACAATTAAATCCTTTTGTCAAGATTTTACCGTGGATTTTTTTCTTTTTTTTGATTCATTTCAATTCTCTGATGTTTTTTGTTAAAATGGAGCCATCCAAGAATAAGTTAATAAAAAAAGGAGTAGATTATGGCAATAATAAGGAAATTTAAAGCATTAAGACCGAAAAAAGGCCTGGAACAGCAGGTGGCATCATACCCTTATGATGTCCTAAACAGCGAGGAAGCAAGGGAACTGGTTAAGGACAATCCTTATTCCTTTCTCCATGTAGTAAAGCCTGAGGTGGACTTGCCTGAAGGCATCGACCTTTACTCTGAGCAGGTATATAAAAAGGCTAGGGAAAATTTTGATAAATTCGTTACCGAAGGGATCTTGATTCAGGAAGATAGCCCGAAATTGTATATTTACCGTCAGACCATGCAACTCCAGGAACAGTACGGGATCGTAGGGTGTGTTTCTGTTGATGATTATAATAATGATGTGATCAAAAAGCATGAACATACTCGTCCGAAAAAAGAAGTTGACCGGATGAAACATGTAGATGTCACCAATGCCAATGCCGGGCCGGTCTTTCTCACATACAGGGCGAAAAAAGAAATTGATGGATTGGTCGCCCGGGAGGTGAGTAATTTGCCCATATATGATTTTGTTGCTCCCGATGGTATTGGGCATACTGTTTGGCTTGTTGAAGATGATGCGGTTGGTGATGAGATCATCAAAGAATTCGCTAATATTGATTACCTTTATGTAGCTGACGGCCACCATCGTTCCGCCTCGGCTGCTAAGGTCGCAAATAAACGCCGGAGAGCAAACCCGGATTATATAGGAGAAGAGGAGTATAATTTCTTTCTGGCGGTTTTATTTCCCGATTATCAATTAAATATTATGGATTATAACCGGGTCTTAAAGGATCTCCATGGGCATACTGAAAAAGAGTTATTCAGTGCTTTGGAAGATCTGTTCTCTCTAGAGAAAATAGGCTCTTCTCAGTATAAGCCTGAGCAGAAAGGCGAAATCGGCATGTATTTTGAAAAAAAATGGTATAAGCTGACTATTAAAGGCGAAAAAATGGACGCAGATGACCCGGTAAAAAGCCTGGATATCTCATATATTCAGGATAATCTTCTCAGCCTTTTTTTTGGGATTGAAAATCCCCGCACCAGTGAAGATATCGACTTTATCGGCGGGATCCGCGGCCTGGATGAACTGGAGAAACTGGTAAACAGCGGGAAATTCCAGGTGGCTTTTGCCATGTATCCGACCTCTGTTGGAGAGCTAATAAATATTGCTGATTCCGGAAAAGTCATGCCGCCAAAATCAACCTGGTTTGAGCCTAAGCTACGCAGCGGCCTCCTGGTCCACTCTTTATCTGAATAAAAGATGGGATCAGGTCTTGTTTCTTGTGCAAAAAACAAGACCTGACCCCGATTTGAATAAATTCGTCTTACTTTAAGTAATAATAGTAGATAGAAAAGGAAAAGTTCTTTATAATCAAAATTTAGGGAGACGGAAATGAAAAGATTGATAGTCGTATTTGTAATGATTTTTCTGGTTGTGCTTATATCATGTAAACAAGGGACTTCTTTTAAGGCTGGTGAGGTGAATGCAAAGATCGACTCTGCCCGGATAGAGTTTCAAAACAATAATGTTGCAGAGGGGCTGGATATTCTCCTGGATGCAGTGCTTGCGGTTTTGCCTTATACGTATTTTCCAGCTGAAGTTGAAACCAAAGTCCTCCTTACCAAGGAAAGTTTTAAAGAGGGGATTCTAAATAAAGAAGGGACAAAAGCGCTCAGAGAAGCCCTGGCTTTGATTAAGACTGAGGCAGAAGAACCGGAGCCTGCTTCTGGCAATATAGGAAATGTGGCTGAAGCATTTAACAAGATGCTGACATCGGCCCAGGAGGAGCTTAAAAAGAAAAATCCAGCCGGAGCTGTTGAAATGCTGCTTGAGGGTGTACTTCTTATCTTAGGGCCTGCTGTTTCTTAGCTTAATACCGAAACGAGGCGGTTGAGATCGAGATGATCGTTGAAGTAAAAGAGGACAGTCCCCATATATAGAGACTGTCCCCGTTTTAAAGAAGGAGGATTTTAACGATTAAACCGTCTAGAGGCCCTGTTTCTCAAAAAGCTCTGCCTTTGGGAGGCAAAATTTCTATATCCGGTCTTGAGGGCATTCTGCTGTTCCTCAGTCAGGACGTTTAAAATTTCATCTCTATTTTTTATCCTCTGAATGAACATGCCCTGGCGTATGTCTGATGTTCCCCTCATCAAAGATTTTATTTTTTCATAATCCCTGTTTCCTCTTTCCATCATCAGCTTTTTTAACTCGAACTGTTGTGAGTTCATATCGTTTTTGGATTGGATCATAGCTTCTTCCATCTTAAGGGTAAGGGATTTTATCTTTTCCAGCTGTTCGTCCGTTATTTTGAGCTCATCTTGTCTGGCATAAAGTATGGCGAACAATCTTCCCTGCCTCTGATCCATAGTGCCTCTCTGCCCAATCACACCTCTTTGTCTCATTGTGCCCCTTGGCTGCATAGTGGCTCTCTGCCGCATAAATTCCCGTTGCTTATATATATCCTCATGGGATTGGGCAAAGGTTCCAGCTGCAAATAAAAGCATACCTGAGACCATAAGAAATACTGTTGTGATTTTTTTCATTTTTATCTCCTTTTGAAAAAATATATTTTCTGATTTCACACCTGTTAGACAAAGCTAGCTATCATTTTATTCCATTTCCCCCTTTTCTTTGATTTTTTCCGTCAGTTATGATAATTATTTCATATCCATCTTGGATTATTTACATTTGTGGAGGGAGTTCTATGAATAAAAAACATCATTTGTTTCAATTATTGTCTATTTTTTGGATTGGAATTTTATTTTGCCTTTTTACCGGAGCAAAAAGTGTTGAGAAAAAGACAGCCGTTTCAGTTTCCACACCGGTCCTTAATGGGATCAACTTAAGAAACATCGGCCCTGCCAATATGGGCGGCCGCATCGATGATTTCGCTGTGGTAGAAAGCAACCCGCACACCATCTTTGTCGGGACTGCTTCCGGCGGTGTTTGGAAGACCACCAATAATGGCGTGTCCTGGGAGCCTATCTTTGATGACCAGGAAACAAGCAGCATAGGAGATGTGACTATAGCTCCCTCTAATCCTGATATCGTATGGGTAGGGACAGGGGAGGCAAACAACCGCCAGAGTTCTTCTTGGGGTAATGGTGTGTATAAATCCGCAGACGGAGGCAAGACTTGGAAAAACATGGGGCTTAAAGCTACCCATCATATCGGCCGGATCGTTATTCACCCTTCTAATCCCGATATTGTATATGTTGCTGCTGGGGGCCATCTTTGGGGACCCAATAAAGAAAGAGGCCTGTATAAGACAGAAGACGGAGGCAAGACCTGGGTCAATACCAACTTTATAAATGAAGACACCGGATTTATTGATGTGGCTTTAGATCCGGGAAGCCCTGATACCTTATATGCCGCCGCTTACCAGCGTCGCCGCCGCGGCTGGGGCTTTAGCGGAGGAGGCCCGCACAGCGGGCTTTACAAGACCACAGACGGTGGAGAAAACTGGACAAAGCTTATAAATGGGCTCCCAAGCGGGGACACTGGCCGGATAGGTATTGATATATATCGCAAAGACTCGAGTATCGTCTATGTGACTTACGAGAACAAAAAAGGAGGAGTGTTCCGTTCAGAGGACAAGGGTTTTACCTGGAAGAAGATGTCACCCACAAATCCCAGGCCCATGTACTATAGCCAGATCCGCATAGATCCCAACAATGACCAAAGGATCTGGGTTTTAGGCGCTAGCATGTATTTCTCAGATGATGGCGGCAAAAAATTCAGCACTGACTTGGTAAGAAGCGCCCACGGCGACCATCATGCTATGTGGATAGACCCCCAGGATTCTGACCATATCATCCTTGGCTCTGACGGAGGCATTTATTTCTCCTATGACAGGGGAGAAAACTGGGATTTTGTTAATACTATTCCTCTGGCACAGTTCTATGAGATAGGTTACGATATGCAGGACCCCTATTGGGTGTATGGAGGCCTACAGGATAATGGAAGCTGGGGAGGGCCCAGTGCCACCCTGAACCGGCTGGGCGTGACCAATGATTCCTGGATAAAGATCGGGGGAGGAGATGGTTTTTATACTCAGGTCGATCCCACTGACCAGACTAAAATATATGCTGAGTCTCAGACTGGAAATCTTTTCCGCATAGACAGAGTGACCGGGGAAAGGGTTTCCTTAAGCCCCAGGCCAAAAGATGATAAAAAAGAGTACAGGTTTAATTGGAACTGTCCAATTCTAATCTCCCCCCATGATCCCAACACTGTTTTTTACGGCGGAAACAAGCTGTTTATCTCCAAGGACAGAGGAG
>CBFDDY010000051.1:0-11177 GCA_965603705.1 uncultured bacterium
AGATTTGATCGAGTTCTGAAGAGAATTTTCCATCAGAGACGAGTGTTTCTCAATATTTGCTTTATTGACTGTTCCATGGACAAGTAATACTGATAGAATAAAAATAATGGCCAGGATATTTTTTTTTGATTTCAAGATAGTGAAATAAGCTGAAGCTGCTACTGCGGCGATCAGAACTGCTTGTAAAAAGGTGATCAGGAATGATCCTTTTACTTGGGGAAAAAACTGCAAGACAGTGAATCCTGATAGCAGAAGGATAATAAATGTGAAAAAGCCGGAAGAATAAGTAGATGCTAATTTAAATCCGGAATATATGAGAATTATTATGACTAAAAAAGCTAAAAGGATACTTACATGCAGGAAAACAAAAGACAGATCATGGGATATCTTAAGCAGATTAAAACTGGAATTGGTAGTCAGCTTAAAAAGGATTTTTTGAAAAAGCAGAAGAATAGAGAATGAAAGGGCGGTAACAGCTGCATTTATAAAAAGCGAAAGCAAAAAAGAAGGGTTGCTCAGTTTTGGCTTGAAAAGATTTTTAAACCGATAAAATAGAAAGCTTATAATGAGAAAAAGAAAAAGTGAAGTCAGGAATATATCTGCTGGTGATTTTGCCAGGTCCCACAAGAATATGAAGCTGGCGGCTGAAGGAGAAAAAAACGGTAAAGATTGGACTGCCTCCAGTTGACTTAAGGGAAAGAAAAGGGCCCGTAGTCCTATTAATATTAAAACTATAAATAGGCTGTTCCCTAGTTTGGGTGAAGGAAGGAAAGAGGGTGTTTTTAGAAAGAGATAAAGGAGGAATAATAGGCTAATTCCCAAAAAGATATAAAAAATAAGCATGAGATTTTCTCTTTGAGAAGAGAGTTTTACTGGAAAAGATAGAGAACTTAGAGTAACGGTAGCAATTATTTTATTTTCTTCGTTTCTTAAAGGGAAAAAAATTGTCTGAATTTCATTTTGCAGCCTTGGTTGGCCAATAAATTCATCGTTATGCTTAATGAATATTTTTTCAAATCCACTGACATCTTCTCTATAATCCCAGAAGTCAATATTGCAGTTTTGGATCAGGCCCTCTTTTAAAAAGTGATATTCTTTCAGGTACTGAGCTTTGAATTGAGGAATAAAGGCTAAGAGCCTATAAAAGATCAAATAGCCTTTTTCTCCCAGATTTTGGATTGAAATAAGGTAGAAAGAAGTCTTGTTATGAATTACAAGCGATCCTTTTTGGGATATAAAAGGAGCGGATTTTGGTGTAAAGAGATTTTGAAGATCGATAACCCGGCCGCTCCATAATATAAGCTCTCCATATCTGTTGTAATAGCCAATGCCGCTGTTTTTTGAGGAAGGGTTTAAATGCTTTAGAGTATCGAAAAGGTCGTTGATTTTTTCCGGAATTACAATTTCTTTTGCCCTGGCTTTTTTTTGGGCTGCGTCACTGAGTAGTTCTTGGAATTTTAGTTTAATTAATTTTGATTTGGATCTTAGTTGTTTTAAACTTTTCTGATAATAGTTTGAGGGCCTCACATTAGGGTGTGTTACAGCCAGAATTAAAAAGAAAGAAGCAAGCAAAAGGGAAAGAGTAAAGCCGTACTTTGAAATTTTTTTCATGACATGGGGCATATTTTGATTTAGATCTCTGCCGCTTTTAGCTCTGTTATTTGCCATTGATGCTTTCCCGGTTCATTGCTTGGGACTTCCAGTTTTGTTATATAAAAGAATACTTGAAAGACATATTGGTGGCGGTTTTTTCTGTTACGAAAAGACCATCTGGTCTTTAGGATAAAACTTTTTTCGTTTGCTGCTTTAAAGGGAGGTTCAGAGTAAAATTCAAATGTTGAAAAAGAAGAAAAAATATTTTTGAATAGATAGTAAGCTTGCTGGCTTGAGATCTGATCGGAAAACGAGATAGGATTAGGAAAAGAAATGTTGATATAACCGTTGTCCGGAAATAAAGCGATCAGCATTTTTTCATTATTTTGCAGAAATGCTTTTTCAATATCATTGGTAAAAGGGGAGATCTGAAGGGAAGTCAATAAAAGTAATGAAACAAGGAGATTGCTCACAAAAAAATTTTATCATAATTACCCAATAAGGTAAAATAATGGATAGTTGATTAGAAAAACAATATTTTACACTGAGGACGCTGAGGACACGGATTTACACGGATAAGACTAAGAAGCTTTTTATTTTTTGGTTTGCACCCAAAAAACAAAAAGCTCTTTTCAGATTTGGGCAAAGCCCAAAAGTAAACCTTTCAATCCCATTTCCCAGTTATTACTTCGCGGAGCGAAGTGATATCAGGTTGATTTGTTTTGCCGATTCATCGGCAAAACAAATCACCGTTTTAGTCTTATCTTTGTTTACCCGCGTCCATCCATGTCAAATTCTGTCTTTCGAAGGGACTTACCAGTGTCCATGACTCATTACTTTTGTAAGTTAAAAAAATGGGGAAACTCCGCGTGTAATATTGATGCTTGACAAGTAATGAGAAATGATGTAATTTGTAATTAGATTACAAATAACAGGAGGATAATAAAATGAAGGACGATAAAAAAGAAAAGAATGAAGGATCAGCTGAAAATAACAAAAAGCGGCATCCTCTGGATGAATTGGGTGCTCATGTAGAAAAAATTGCCATAAAAACAGCTGAATCTTTAAGAAAAGTTGTGGATAAAGCTTTATCGTCCCGTAATACAGTACTGACGATCAGGGTGAATGATGAATGTAATGAGAAGTTGAATATGCTTGTAGAAGCAGGCCTATTTAAAAGCCGTTCTGAAAGCGCTGCCTTTCTTATTCAGGAAGGAATTGGCGTACAAAAAGATATTTTCAATAAGATAACCGGAAAATTAAAAAAAATGGATAAAATTAGAGAAGAACTTAAAACAATTGTCATAAACGAAATGGATAAAACTGCTAAAGAGAGCAGCAACAAGACTACAGGCAAAAAGAAATAAATACTCTTTTAATTAAGCTTCTTCGGTTTTTACTTCAGGCTCTTCTTCAAGATTTTTTACTCTGGAAGCATCTTTCATACTACTGACCCCAGCAAGGAAGGCGATCATGCCTCCGAAAAATAAAACGAGAGGGATACAAGCAAGCACGAAATTAAGGACCAGAGGACCCCAAACAAATAGAACCAGCAAAACTCCGCCGGCCATTGAAACTAAACCGAAAAAAACAGCTAAGAATTTTTCCATAAGAATTTCTCCTTTTTATGTATAATAAACTTTTTGAAAAATTATATCAAATTTAGCTGATATTTCCTATTTCCCATTTACTATTGTATGATTATGTTTTGATGAAAAAAATAGACAGCATGAAAATGAAGATCAAATTAATTATTTTTGATATGGATGGTACTATTGTCGATGTGCCGTATGATTGGAAAAAAATCAAATCCGACCTGAATACCGGAGGAAAGCCCATTTTGCCTTATCTTAAAGGGCTGAAAGAACCGGAAAAAGCAAAAAAATGGAAGATCCTTGAGAAATATGAGCAAATAGCGACCCAGAAGGCTGAGCTAAAGGATGGAATAAAGGATTTTATTGAATTTGCAGAGGAACGAAAGATAAAAACATCTCTGGTTACTAATAATTCCAGGAAAAATGTTGTTTTTCTTTTGGAAAAATTCAAGTTGAAATTCGATTTGGTCATATCCAGGGAAAGCGGGCTCTGGAAGCCTTCTGCTGATCCTTTTCTTGAGGCTTTAGAAAGGTTTGCTTTTACAAACACGGAATGCTGTGTGGTGGGAGATTCTTTTTTTGATATTCTTGCAGCTGAGGCTGCCGGAATTGATAAAGTTTTTATTTTAGAAAACAAAGAAGACCAAATCGAATTAAACGCTGCAGACATAGTTGCTTCATATAAAGAGCTAAAGCAAAAAATTATCACCTTAACAATTAATTCATAATTTAAAAGGAGAAAAAAATGAACAATGAAAAATTGCTATTAATCCCTGGCCCAACGCCCGTCCATCCTCGTATCATTAACAAGCTTTCTTTACCTACTGTGTCTCATGTAAGTCCGATAATGATCACAGAATCAAAGGATGCTTTGGAAAATTTAAAGAAGATCGTATTCTGTAAGAGAGGCGAACCGTTTGTCGTTGCCGGAGCTGGAACCTTGTCCATGGAGATGGCATTACTGAATACGGTTGCGCCGGAAGAGAAAATACTTGTTCTTTCTCAGGGATATTTTGGAGATAGGATGTCTCAGATTGCAGAGAGTTTCGGAATCGGCTGTGATGTTATTCAGTCAGCCTGGGGCGAAGCCGTTTCAGCAGAGGAACTTGAAGCCCGGCTTTCTCAGGAAAATTATGCTGCAGTTGCCTCTACTCATGTTGATACTGCAACCGGAGCTTGTGCCCCGGTAAAAGATTATGCGGAACTGTTAAAAGGAAGTAAGAGTCTGTTTATTGTTGATGGAGTTTGCGCTACTGGCGGAATTGAAGAGCGGATGGATGATTGGGGTGTTGATGTGATTTTGACAGCAGCTCAAAAATGCTTTGGAGTCCCTCCGGGTCTTGCCGTAGTCGTAATGTCCAACAGAGCCATGCAGAAAAGAATGAAGATGAAATCCATTCCTGCCTATTATGCCGATCTTTTACGCTGGCTGCCGATCATGAAAGATCCATCTAAATATTTTTCAACCCCATGCGTGAATGAGATAAGGGCTTTTTATGAAGGCACAGAAATAATGCTGGAAGAAGGCATGGAAAAACGATTTGAACGGCATGAAAAAATCGCCCAAACTTTTAGGACAGCTTTAAAAACATTTGGATTCAAACTATTTACGCAAGCTTCATATCTGGCAAATACTTTATCTGTTGTCTATTACCCGGAAGGAGTTGAGGATAAGTCATTTCGCAGCACTCTGGCAGATAAGGGGGTGATAGTAGCCGGAGGCCTGGGTGAAGTAGCTGGAAAGGTCTTCAGGATGGGGCATATGGGGAATCTATCCTTTGCCCAGGTTGATTTTGCCATAAGTGCGGTTGAATCGACTCTTTCCGATCTAGGATACGATTGGAAATCCTGATATGCCCTCGCAAGTTTATTTTATCCCAGCCACCGGGAAAGAACCTTTTAAAAGTCTGGCAAAAAAAACAGAGAAAATTTTTATCAGCCTGGGATTGGAAAAGGAGATAGAAAAGAATTCTTTTACGGCTCTTAAAATTCATTTTGGAGAAAAAGGCAATAAAGGTTTCATAAAGCCTCTCTGGCTTTCCTCTTTGATTAAGCGGCTTAAACAAAAGAAGGCTCAGGTATTTCTTACAGATACAAATACTCTCTATATAGGACACCGCTCAAATTCTGTGAAACATCATCATCTTGCGCATGGACATGGATTCACCCAGGCGGCTCTGGGGATTCCTGTTATTATTGCTGATGGGATTATTGGCAAGTATGAAGAGAATGTTCAAATTGATCTTCCCAGAGTGAAAACTGCAAAGGTTGCCGGTACTTTTATGCATACGGATATCCTCTTGTGTTTGAGTCATTTTACCGGACATATCCTTACAGGCTTTGGGGCGGCTCTTAAGAATCTGGGGATGGGCTGTGCATCTCGGGCGGGAAAATTGGAGCAGCATTCTGTGGTTCACCCCCGTGTAAATCAGAAAGCATGCAACTTTTGCCATACTTGTTTTGATTATTGCCCAGCGGATAGCATTGTAGAAAAAAATGGAAAAGCTTTTATTCAAGAAGATAAATGTATTGGTTGTGGAGAGTGTCTGGTCGTATGTACGGCAGGTGCCATCAAGCTTACCTGGGATAATGATAAAGTCAGAGTGCAGGAGAAAATGGCAGAGTATGCTGCAGCTGTCCAGAAACTTTTTGATAAAAAGGCCGGATATATTAACTTTCTCATAAAAATTACTAAAGATTGTGATTGCATGTGTAAGGATGCTCCTTTGATAGTAGAGGATATCGGTATTCTCGGGTCCCTGGATCCGGTTGCTGTTGACAGGGCTTCCGTCGATCTTGTCAATAAAACTGCTGGAAAGGATGTTTTAAAAATCCATAATAATGTTGACTGGGCTGTTCAGCTTATATACGGCGAAAAGATCGGACTGGGATCAAATGATTATGAATTGATTGAAATTTCTTAACATCACCCCCCCCTTTTGTATTTCTGACAACTTACTCAACTTTTTGCTGTGCTGACACTAATAAAATAAATCTGTACTCAAACTCTGTCAACAAGATAGCCTTAAATGTCGTATCTTGTCGTATCTTGTCGTCTATTGACGTGCATGTATTGGGTTTATTGCGTTGAGTGTGAATGGGAAAAACAAAAAGAAACAAGAATTTGACACGGATAGACGCGGATAAAGCCAAGATGTTGTTTTCTTTTGCCGATGAATCGCCAAAATAAAACAACTGTTTCTCAATTCGCTTCGCGAATTCTGCAGGAAAAGGTTTTAATTTTGTTCTTCAGCACAAATTGGAAAATAGCTTTTTATTTTTTGGATGCAAGCCAAAAAAGAAAAAGCTTCTTAGCCTTATCCGTGTAGATCCGCGTCTAATATTTTTTTTCTAGGTCTTTTTTTTAACTGACAGATGATTGCAAATGATCGGGGCGGTGGGATTCGAACCCACGACCCCAGCGTCCCGAACGCTGTGCGCTACCAGGCTACGCTACGCCCCGATAATTTCCGCTCAATTATAGCGGTAAATGAGGGTTGAGTAAAGGCTTATGCTGTGTTTAAAGGTGTAATTCGATTATGTCTCCGTCCTGAAGTATATAGTCACGGTTGATTTTTTGACCATTGTATTGATTTTTACTCCAGAGTCGTGCGAATTTTAATTTATTAGCGAAATCCCTGTGTATAGCTTTTGCCATGTCAATAAGAGTGCTTCCTTTTTTAAAAACATATGGCTCGTCAAGAGATGCCTTTTTTCCCGGTGTTTTGCTGTAAACACGCAGGACATCGAGCAGAAGGAATATTTTATTTATTAGTTCTTTCAGGTTGTCCAGCCGGGAAGCTGATATCAATATTACTTCAAAACCGGGCTCTAAGATCTCTTTTAGAGATTCCAAATTGTTTTCAGCCTGGGGGAGATCTGATTTATTTGCCAGGATCAAGGCTCTTTTTTTAATGTTTCTATTATCATTTGATGTTTTCTTGTTTTCTTGAATGATCTCAATATTTTTCTCTTTAAGCTTTTCCAACAGTGCCAGGAACTCAAGTGCTCCCTCAGGCTTGCCTAAGTCAACAATGATAAGGGCAGCGTCTGCGCTTTTTATCAACTCTGCCTGCCAGTATTCAAAATAATCCGGAGTAACAGGTGGAATATCTACAAGCTGGATTTGGATATCTTTGTATTTCAGCATGGCAGGCATTGCAGTATGAGTGGTGAAAGGATAGTTGCCGATTTCCGGTGTGGCATTTGTCAGAGAACGGATAAGCGTGGATTTTCCGCAATTGGGGGGTCCTATCAGAATGATTTGTCCGGCCCCGGCACTATTGATGTGGAAGGAGGCTGCGTGTTTAGCTTTTAAAGGTTTCTTGTCTATTTTGGTTTTTAATTTTGCTATTTTTGTTTTATATAAGGCCTGAAGTTTTTCCGTTCCTTTGTGCTTGGGAATTATGGAAAGCAGTTCCTCCATAATGGCGATTTTTTCATGGAGGTCATTTGCGGTTTTGAGTTTTTTTTCGACATCAAAGTATTGAGGAGGCAGGTTTGCAGGCATCTGTTTTTTCTTTTTATTTGATTATAGCAAAAAATTAAGAGTAGGGAAAATTAGCGCAAAATGGTGAATAATTGGGCACAGTGTATGTCGTATAGCTTCCCTTTTTCCTATACAATATGTAGTATATTTTAATATATTTTATCTTAGATATTTCTTTACAAAAAGAACTATTTTAAGGTATAATCTAATAGGTAAAAACGCCTGTTGGGTTAAGTGAAAATCCTTCCTCCTTAACCCTTCGATTTTCAGTATATGTGAGAAAATGACAAAGACAAAATATACAGCTGATAGTATAAAAGTACTTAAGGGTTTGGAGGCTGTCCGGAAACGGCCGGCTATGTATATAGGCAGTACAGGTCCTGAGGGATTGCATCATCTTGTCTATGAAGTAGTGGATAACAGTATTGATGAGGCCCTTGCCGGATATTGTTCAAAAGTGGATGTCACTATTCATGAAGATTGCCGGATCACGGTGGTTGATGATGGCCGTGGTATCCCGGTAGAAAGACATAAAAAATTCAAAAAACCCGCTGCTGAGATTGTAATGACCACCCTTCATGCAGGCGGAAAATTTGATAACAAGTCATATCAGGTATCGGGGGGGCTGCATGGAGTAGGGGTTTCCGTTGTTAATGCCCTGTCCCAGAAGCTTGAAATGGAGATCAAAAGAGACAATAAGGTTTACACCCAGAGTTATGAGAGAGGGAAGCCGGTTAATAAGATCACGCTCATCGGCAAGACCAAGAAAACCGGGACAAAAATCACTTTTCAACCGGATGAAGAGATATTTGAGGAATTAGATTTTAGTTATGAGATTTTAAGTAAAAGACTGCGGGAGCTTTCTTTTTTAAACAAGGGATTAAAGATCTCTATTGTTGATGACAGGACTGATAAAAGGCATGATTTTCAATATAAGGGAGGGATAAAGGAATTTATTCAATATCTCAACCAGAATAAGACTCCTTTAAATCCCAAACCTATCTACTTTGAAGCAGTAAAAGATGATGTTATTGTCGAACTGGCCCTCCAGTATCATACCGGATATTCTGAAACTATTTTTTCATTTGTAAACAACATAAATACCACTGAAGGTGGAACCCATTTAAGCGGATTCAAGGCCGCCTTGACCAGATCGATAAACAGCTATGCCGGCGCTAACAAGCTAAAAAAAGATTTAAAGCAGAACATCGGCGGAGATGATGCCCGGGAAGGATTATGCGCGGTTTTAAGCTTTAAAATTAAGGATCCTCAGTTTGAGGGGCAGACAAAAACCAAATTGGGAAACAGTAATGTTAAGGGAATTGTCGAATCTATGGTGAATGAGCAGCTCTCGATTTATTTTGAAGAGCACCCCACTGTAACCAGGAAGCTGGTGCAAAAAATGATGGATGCAGCCCTGGCAAGGGAGGCGGCCCGGAAAGCAAGGGAATTAGCGCGCCGGAAAGGAGTGCTGGAGTCAACTTCGCTTCCCGGAAAATTGGCTGATTGTCAGGAAAGAGACCCGGCCGGATGCGAGATATTCTTAGTAGAGGGGGATTCTGCCGGCGGTTCTGCTAAACAGGCGCGTGATCGCCGTTTTCAGGCTATTCTGCCCTTAAAAGGAAAGATCCTGAATGTGGAAAAAGCCAAATTTGACAGGATCATTAAAAGCGATGAGATCGGGTATATGATCTCCGCCTTGGGAACCGGGGTCGAACAGAGCGATTTTAACCTGGAAAAACTCCGTTATCATAAAGTGATCATCATGACTGATGCTGATGTAGATGGTTCTCATATCCGCACCTTGCTTATGACTTTTTTCTACCGGCAGATGCCTAAAATTATTGAGCACGGGCATATGTATGTTGCTCGACCACCTCTTTATAAAGTATCCAAAGGGAAATCTTTTCGATATATAGATAATGAAAAAGAATATGGAAAATATATAAGAGATAAAATATCAAAGGAATTCCAGCTGAAAGTGAACCGGAAAGAAGAAGTTATTAAGGGAGATAAGTTTAAGAATTATTTACAGAAAGTAATCACAAAAAGAAATTATCTTGATGTCTTCGAGAGAAGACAATTCCCGTTTTTCTTTATTAGTAGTTTGCTTGAATCCGGAGTTGACGGGGTTGCATATTTAAAAGATGAGAAAAAGATGAAAAAGCTTCTCGGTAAATTCGAGAAGCAAGGTGTTGATGCAAAACTTAGCAGGGATGAAGAACAGGGTATCTTTGTGCTGTCAATTACTTTTCCTGTCAATGGAATGACAGTTACCAGCAGAGTCGATAAAGATTTGGTAACCTCATCCAGATATCTGGGGCTTTACAAGGTATGTAAAGAATTGGAAGATTTTAAGCCTCCTTTTCAGATAATAAGCAATGGAGAGTCTGTTAAACTTAAAAGCGAAGCCAAGTTGCTTGAATATCTTAGCCAGAAAGGAAAAAAGGGAATCAATATCCAGAGATATAAAGGGTTGGGAGAGATGACTCCCAAGCAGCTTTGGGAAACAACGATGGATCCGGAGAAAAGGGCGATGGTCAAAGTAAGCATCCAGGATGCTGTAGAAGCTGATAAAATATTCACTATTCTAATGGGTGATGAAGTTGAACCCAGAAGGAATTTTATTGAGCAGAATGCTCTGAAAGCGAAGAATCTGGACATTTGATTTAAGGAGAATCCATGAGCAGCAAGCTGTCAATAATCAGTATTGAAGACGAGATGAAGCAGTCCTATCTTGATTATGCTATGAGCGTGATCATCGGCCGTGCTATTCCTGATATCAAAGATGGATTGAAACCGGTACATCGCAGGACTCTTTTTGCAATGCATAGCGCTAGTAATACCTGGAATAAACCATATAAAAAATCAGCACGTATTGTGGGAGATGTTATTGGAAAATATCATCCTCACGGAGATGCTGCGGTTTATGACACCATAGTCCGTATGGTTCAAACTTTCAGCCTCCGTTACCCTCTGATTGACGGACAAGGAAATTTTGGTTCGATTGATGGGGATCCTGCTGCTGCTATGCGGTATACCGAGATCAGGATGCAGAAGGTCGCTCAGGAACTGCTGGCTGATCTGGATAAGGATACTGTAAATTTTGTTCCTAATTATGATGAAAGCCTTTCTATGCCGGAAGTATTTCCGGCAAAAATCCCCAATCTCCTGGTCAATGGTGGGTCAGGTATTGCTGTAGGCATGGCCACAAATACCCCCCCTCATAATATGGGGGAGGTCATTGATGGGATTATTCATCTTATTCGACATCCAAAAGCTGACTTAAACAAAATCATGGAATTAGTCCCCGGACCGGATTTCCCCACCGGGGGTTATATTCATGGGCTCGCAGGTATCAGAAGCGCCTATTCAACCGGGAAAGGAATTATTACTCTGAGAGCCAAAGCCGTTATTGAAAGAGGAGGAAAGGGCGAGAGGGATAGGATCATTATTAATGAGCTGCCCTATCAGATCAATAAAGCAAGACTCCTGGAGGA
>CBFDDY010000052.1:0-11151 GCA_965603705.1 uncultured bacterium
CCTTCACTACATTACAACTCCTATTTGGAGAAAATTTAATAATGACAAAACCGGAAATTAAATACAAAAAATGTTTTGACATTTTGATATATTCATGGTATAAATATTTTAGGAAAATTAGAATGAAGAAAAAAGATTTAGATTTTACCCCTTCAATGTATTAATATCAATTATGTTTTATTTAACCCTCCCATAGAAATGATCAGATGAAATACTTCTTTTTTGTTTATTATTATTTTACTAAGGAAATGACCCGGCTTTATAAGGGTTCTGCTTTGCTTGAAGGATTTTTCCTCTACTGCAGGTGCGACCTAATGCCAGGGATCTAATACAAATTTTATTAAGGAGGCCGTACTTTGGCTCAAGGAACAGTTAAGTGGTTTAGTGATGAAAAAGGTTATGGTTTTATTGAACAGGAAGATGGCAAGGATATCTTTGTCCATTTTTCCTCACTTGTAATGCCCGGATTTAAAACTCTGGGTGAAGGTGATGTTGTAAGTTTTGATATTGAAGATGGAGATAGAGGTCCTATCGCAAAAAACGTAGCAAAAGCTTAATTACTTTCTAACATAATATTTTACGCCTATTGGGTGTGATTTAGGCGTCTTGCTGATTAATTCCAGCTTTTTATGAAAAGGTACTTCTCTATCTTGAAGTAATAAATTTATCCTAATTGTAAGTTTTTCTTGACGAAATAGCAGATAAAAACATATACATAAAGTTGACATCTAAAGACAAGGTCTATCTGAGTTATATCAAAGTCAGGGAAGACATCATGTTAGGAAAAAGCAATTGAATAAGTACTTGGCTTGGTTTGTTATATGCTGGATTGTTATATCCGGAACTTTTATTTCCTGCCATAGGAGCGAGGATCTTGATAAAGTCAGCAATACAGTAAAATTTCAGATAATATCTGAGATAAAGCTGGACAGTAGCAGCCCTTTTTATATTGATTTTAAAAAGTATCCTGCTGTCAGGAATGACCTGCCGATTGGGATATTTGATTCAGGTACGGGTGGATTGACAGTGCTGGATGCTATCATGCGGATGGACCAATTTAATAACCAGACTAAGGAGGCCGGAGCTGATGGTGTGCCGGATTTTATATCTGAAAATTTCATTTACCTGGGCGATAAAGCTAATATGCCTTATGGCAGATATGATTCCGAGGGAAAAAGTGATTTTCTAAAAGAGCTTGTTTTAAAAGATGTTCAATTTTTATTGGGAACAAAATATTATTCTGCTCCAGATAATTCTGAAGCTAATACAGATAAATCCCCAGTAAAAGCTGTTGTTATTGCTTGTAACACGGCTACTGCTTATGGGCTTGATCTTGTGCGGGAAGCCTTGCATGAATGGGGAGGGCGGGTTGAAGTCATCGGGATAATCGAAGCTGGGGTGAAGGCCGCAGTATCTGGTCTGGGATCTGTAAGGGAAAATCATGTTATCGGTGTTTTTGCGACTGAAGGAGCCTGTGCTTCAAACGGATATCCCAGGGCTATTAAAAGGCAGTATTTACAGTCTTTCCAGGGTACGATCGGAGTAATTCAGCAGCCTGGATTTGGGCTGGCCGGAGCTATTGATGGTGACTTAAGTTATGTCGACCCTGCTGCAACTGAATTAAGAGGAATTGAGGATTACCAGGGGCCTGGAATCGACCATTCTCGTTATCCAATCGACATATCCTTAATGGAGGAATATAATTTCAGAGGGGGAAATGAACTCCATATAAGAAGAGATGAGGAAGAAAATATTATTGAGATGGAGCTTAATTCCATTGCAAATTATATCCGGTATTATGTAACTCATTTGATTGTCAAAACGAGGCGGGAATATCCTGGGGGGACTCTGGATGCAGTCATTCTTGGATGTACTCATTACCCCTTTTTCCAGCAGGAGTTTAAAAACCATTTTTTATATCTCAGAAATTTAGATGATTCTTATGCGCAGATCATTCCTGAGGAAATCAAGCTTATAGATCCAGCCATCTCTGAGGCTGTCGAGCTATATGAATATATGCATGGGGAGGAATTATTAAGTAGTAATGATTTTCAGGGAAGCCGTTTTTTTATCTCAGTCCCTAATCCGCTTTTGAAAAGTAATCAGATTGATGAAAAAGGAGAATTTCCGCTAGTTTATAAATACGGCCGCTCAATTAATCAGTCGGTGGAATATGTAAAGAGAGTCCCATTTTCCAAAAAATGGATAGGCGCAGATGTGCTTGCCCGAATAAAGGCTAAAATGCCAGATATTTATATAAGGATGTTTGAAATAGAACAATGAAAAAAATTGCAATTTTAACCTCAGGGGGAGATGCTCCCGGCATGAATTGTGCTATCCGCAGTGTTGTCAGATATTCCTGTCACCAGGGTCTTACAGTAATTGGTGTTTCCCGGGGATACCAGGGATTGATAGAAAAAGAGTTCAGAGAACTTGGCCCTCGTGACGTCAGTAATATTGTATCTGTGGGGGGGACTTTTTTAAAAACTGCTCGTTCAAAGGATTTTTTTATCAAAAAAGAGAGAGATAGAGCCCATAGAAATCTTTTGCAGGAAAATATTGAAGGGCTGGTTGTTATTGGTGGAAACGGCTCCTTCCGGGCAGCTGATATTTTTTTTCGCGAGTTTGATTTTCCGGTCATAGGAATTCCCGGGACTATTGATAATGATATCAACGGCACTCAGCGTACGCTGGGATTTGATACCGCCTTAAACACTGCTATGGATGCAGTTGATAAGATAAGAGATACAGCGACCAGTATGGAAAGGGTCTTCCTGGTTGAGGTTATGGGCCGGCATTCCGGGGAAATTGCTGTATATTCTGCCTTATCAGGGGGAGCGGAGGATGTTATTTTGCCGGGGGAAGACCGGGATATGGGAAAGATAGTGAAAAGGATTGAACAGGGACGTAATAGTGGAAAGAAAAGCTGGATAATCATTCTTGCTGAAGGTGCCGGCTGGACCCAGGAGTTAGCCAGTAAACTAAAGGAATATGTGAATGAAGTGAGAGCAGTGGTGATCGGGCATATACAGAGAGGAGGAAAGCCAAGTGCTTTTGACAGGTTCCTGGGAGCAGTAATGGGGAAAGCAGCAGTTGACGGCCTGCTGGAGAACAAACATTATCATATTGTAGGCTGGAAGAATGATAAACCCATAGTTTATTCCCTAAGTGAAGCGCTTAAGGAAAAAAAGGAAGATCATTCAGAATTGTTAGAGTTGATCCAAATCTTGACATAACCCAGGATTTTTTGGATATTTGACTTTTCAGTAATACTATGCGAAAAAAGTGATATGCATAAATTTATTGAAGAACATATATACACTAAAGTTGGCCGGAGTTTTAGTAGTGTAAACAAAGCAGCAAAGCTTTTTCAGGGATTTCTGGATATGGAAGATACTTCAATTTTTCCGGATTATTACCGTGCCCGTACTATGCTGAGAGAGGGAGAGAAAGCATATAAAGATGCTCTAAGGAATGCAAAAAAAATGCTGGGGCCTCTACCGGAATATGTTAAAGAGGATTACTTAAAATGGCGGGCCGAATTCCTTGAACAACATCAAGTTTTAGCAAATAATCAGGAGCTGGAGGAATTACGCAAGGAACTGGAAACAAGTGACTTCCTGAATCAATGGATGACAGAGGAAGATATAAGTAAGTCATTAGACCAGTACTACCACTCCCAGCAGGAAGGAAATAGGAAACTGGCAAACATCAAGGTGCGCATAATCCTGGACAAATTGAAAGAAGTCCTTCTCAATACCAAAGAGCTTCAGAAACAAACTATGAAAAAGCAGCAGATAAATTTATAGTTAGCCTGGATTATCTTTATCTTTTTTTCATGCCGGGTTGTATTATCTCAAAATTTTCCTTTTCTTTTGCATCCCTGACCATGGCTCGGACATCTGCCAGAAGCTCTTTGGCATCATAAACGATACCGTCCTTAATAGTATAAGCTACGCTACCGATACGCTCTGCTTTGTTATTCTCATTTAGTTTGATAGCCCCGGTTCCATAAAGTATTTTAAAGTTTTTTAAAGGATTTTCACTTACAATTGCCAGGTCAGCCAATTTGCCGAGTTCAATGGTGCCAAGCTTATCATCCACTCCTAAGGCCTCTGCTCCCATAAGGGTGGCAGCACGTATGATCTCCAGTGGATGGAATCCGGTTTCGCGTAAGAGCTCAAATTCGCGGATAAATCCGAATCCCCATAATTTATAAATAAAACCCGAATCCGCACCCATCGCGACTCTTCCCCCCCGGTTTTTATACTCATTAATAAATGTCATCCAGAGTTTGTAGTTGTTTTTCCAGGCTACTTCATCCTCTGTTGTCCAGTAATACCAGTAAGCGCCGTGGGATGTCCGGCTTGGTTCGTAAAATTTCCAGAGGACGGGGAGAGTGTATTCCTCATGCCATTCGGCGCGGCGTACGCGCATAAGGTCGCGGCTGGCTTCGTAAATGGTTAGGGTTGGGACTAGGGTGAAATCAAGTTCGATCAGTTCATTCATGACTTTGTTCCATTTTTTACTGTAGGGAGGAGCGGCCTGTGACCATAAGTGTCCGGCGTTTCCAAAGCGGTCCTGTTCATTGCCGTAGACAGCATCGAGGGGCCAGTCCTGGATAGTGAGGTGATCGAGAAAAGATTCGGGCAGGCCATACCAGTGTTCCATAGTAGTCAAACCCATACGGGCGAGGTCGAGCATATTAGTGCGGCCTACGGCATTTTGAGCCAGATGACAAGCCGAACGCAGCCCCAGTTTTTTTGCTTCATCAAGGACTGCGGCATATACTTTAGGAGAAAGGCCGAAGATCTTTACCCCATCTACTCCTTTAGCTGCATTGTGCCGCACCTGTTCACGTGCTTTTTCCGGATCGGTTGCCCCTACTACATGGTAGGCAAATATCCTGGGAGCTGTGATCTCATTATTTGCACTTTGTTTTTTCTGCCCTATAAGCCAGTCAAGGCTGTTTCTGGTGCCGACTTCCCGGATAGTAGTTATTCCGTGGCCCAGAAAGAGTTTATAGACATATTCCGCGGGAATTCCTTTGGTTGAACCGATGTGTTCGTGCATATCGACAAATCCGGGTAAGATGTACATTCCACGGAGATCCATAACTTTCTGGCCTTCTTTTGCTTCGGGTGCAGGTTTTATTGGCATTCCCGATACTCCAGCACCTTGAATACTCGCTATCCGGTTTTTTTCAATCACGATTGTAACCGGACCGGCCGGGATCGCCCCGGTGCCGTCGATGATAGTTGCTCCATAAAGAATAAGTGTATCAAATGGTCCTTCACCTTCTGAGCGGGGAGGCGGGGAAGAAACTGCTTGAGCAAATAATCCATTATTGCAAATTATTAAAAATAAGATAAAGAATAAGGCGGATAAAACTGAAACATGATTGGTTTTAAATTTCATAGATAGTCTCCTTACAAAAAAAAAATAATATAAGAAATAAAATGTTCAGTCAAGAAGCATTGAGGGAGATGATAGCTTTTATTACTCCGTCCTCATAGGAAGAGGCTAGTTCAAAGGCATTTTGGGCTTTATCTAGAGGAAATATGTGGGTGGTCATAAAATCTACTTCTACTGATCCATTATTTATCATATTGATAGCTGTCTGGAAGCATTGATTTTGACGGCGGATATTTTGGATACTGATCTCTTTGTGGCGTAATCTGCTGATATTGAATGAAATACGGTCTATTTCCGGAATGCCGAGAATTAATAGCTTTCCCCCAGGATTAAGAAGCTCTATGGCTTGGTCTAGAGCGGCCTGATCGCCACAGCATTCAAAGACAACATCCAACCCTGATGTTTGATTTTGGATTACCCCTACAATATCTGATTCATCAGGGTTGCCCCCCCATATCGCACCAGCATTAAGAGCTGCTTCAATTCGGGACTGAATTTTATCAGTTATATAGATTGCAGGGATATCTGCTTTCTGGGCGGCCAGTAATACACTGAACCCGATAGGTCCGGTACCGAGAATCCCGATCTTATCAGCTTTAATATCTTGCAAATGATTTACAGCGTAAACTGCGATGGAAAGTGGTTCCACCAGAACGCCCTGGGTAAATGTCATGGATTTATCAAACGGGAAGCAATTTTGTTCAGGAATTAATATGTATTCAGATAAACAGCCTTCTAATTGGTTTGGACATCCCAAAAAACGGAGTTTACGGCAGGTATGGGGGCGATCCCGCAGGCATTGGTCGCATCGTTCACAGGATACAGCCGGATCAACGGCTACTCTATCTCCAGGCTTCAATCGGGTTACTTTTGGTCCGGTTTTTTCCACTATAGCCGCACATTCATGTCCGGGAGTGAAAGGATAATCTATGACCTGATCTCCGATCCTGCCATTTAGAAAATAATGAATATCAGAACCGCATATTCCGACTGCCACTATTTTAAGTAAAACATCTGTATCGGAAATTATTTCAGGTTTTGCTACTTCCCGAATAGTAATTTTCCCGGGATTTGTTAAAGATGCGGTTTTCATTTAACCTGACTATTCATAAAAAATGTTGATATATATAATATAAGGTAAAGTGCAAGTTGTAAATTGTTAAAACTTGGAAATGGAAAATAGCAAAAAACAAAATTTTACGCTGTGGACACGGATGGACGACGAAAAACAGATTAGACACGGATTTACACGGTTAAAACACGGATAAAAGAATAATGTTGATTTTTTTTTGCCAATGAATTGGCATAAAAAATCAACTTGATATCACTTCGCTCCGCGAAGTAAGTTTAAATAAAGGTTTTCCTGATTTCCCTGATTTTTCTGTCTTCCCTGCCTTTCCTAAAGGTTTGCATTTTGGGCCTTGCCCAAAGCTGAAAAGGGCTTTTTGTTTTTTGGGTGCAAGCCAAAAAAGAAAAAGCTTCTTACTTTTATCCGCGAAGATCCGCGTCTAATGCTTTATCGCTTTAATCCGTGTCCTCACCGCAAAATTACGCTTTTTCCCCATTTACGGCAACCTCGGCTCGTGAATGGTCAGGTTACTTAAAAGGATTTTCGTATTGGTAAAGCATTCCTCCCGGCTGATTATGTGATATATCCCTGATCCCGAGCATCCTTAATGCTGAGAACAAGGTTTTTCCAGTATGTTTAAATGCTACTGCGGTGTGATGGGGGAATTTATTTTCAATAAGAACGTGGCGGTAAAAGCGAGCCATTTCTTTTACAGCAAATACTCCTATGCTGCCGAATGAGCGGGGAGGGATGTCGATTACTTCACCTTCAGCTGCATAGGCACAGAGATTGGCTCCGGCAGTCGACTGTAACCTGAAAAGAGTGATTTCTCCCGGCCTGATCTGTCCTTCCAGAGTGCCTCTGGTTATATCCGGTTTTTTCCCTGACTCAAGCAGGCGGTTCATTATGAGCTGGTACTTCATGGCCGGATCTTTCAGGCAAGATGCCGGGGTGTTACCACAATGAAATCCCATAAACAAGTCACTTATTTTATAATTTTCGGTTTTGTCCTTTGCTTCTTTAAATATATCAGCCGGGACTGTGTTGTTTATGTCAAGAAGGGTGGGGGGCAGTTCGGTAGCGCAGCAGGCCATGTATTCACTTAAGGCTCCGTAGATATCAACCTCACAGGCTACGGGAATACCGCGTGAAGCCAGGCGTGAATTGATATAGCAGGGGACAAATCCAAAGTAATTTTCAAAAGCCGGCCAGCATTTATTGGCGAATATTCCATACTCTGATGCACCCAGGTTTTCTTCCATCCATTTTACCAGAGCGACTTCATATTGAGCTAATTTATCAAGCAGACCGGGGTAAGTATTTCCTTTTCCCAGTTCTTGGGCCATATCCTGAACTACGGCTTTGATCCCGGAATCATTTTCGGCAGACTTAAAGGCGTCGTAAAGGTCAAGTTCACTGTTTTCCATGATCTCTACGCCGAGATCATAAAGGGGTTTGATGGGGGCATTGCAAGCAAGAAAATCCTGAGGGCGGGGGCCGAAAGTAAATATTTTTAGCTTTTTTATTCCGGATATAATCCTGGCAACCGGAAGAAAATCGCGTATCATTTCAGCAATTTCAGACGCAGTGCCTACCGGATATTCTGGGATGTAAGGTAAGAGATGCCTTAAGCCCGCATTGTAGGAGGTATTAAGCATTCCACAGAATGCATCGCCCCGTCCTTCTACCAGATCTTTTCCTGTTTCTTCGGCAGCGGCGGCAAACATTACCGGGCCTTCGAATTTCTGGGCCAGAAGAGTTGTCGGCCCTTCCGGGCCAAAATTTCCCAGAAAGATCACCAGGGCATTGACATTTTCTTGCTGGGCTTCTTTTATTGCATTGAGAGAATCTTTTTCATTTTCAACAATTGTTTTGATCTCGGTGATGGGGATATTCTGGTTTAGACATTCTTCTACTACTTTTAGTTTCCTTTTACGGGAAAGTTCCTTCGGAAAGCAGTCCCTGCTTACGGCTATGATTCCCAATTTGATCTCTGGAATATTTTTCATTTTTAATTCTCCTGTTTTTCAGTCCCGAACGAATTATGTCACAATCAGTATTAACATCACAAGCCTGAAAATTAATAGGGACACATCTAACCTGAACTATTCATAAAAAAATGGCGATGTTATTATTATTTTCTTTTCAAATAAATTTTCTAAATAAACTTGACAATTAAGCACTCATATATTATATTGTAAGCATACTAAGATTTATGGAGGAAATTATGAACATAGTCAGATGGGATTCCTTAAGGGATCCAATAACTTTACAGGAAAGGATGAACCGCCTTTTTAAAGAGGCCTTCGGCCCTATAGCGGAGAAAAGCGAAATGAAGGGCGACTCCTGGAATCCTGCCGTTGACATTTATGAGACTGATGATGAACTAATCCTTACAGCTGAAATTCCCGGGCTCGACGAGAAGGATATCGAGATCCAGATCGAGGATAATACACTGTCCATTAAAGGCGAAAGACAATTCGCCAAAGAAACAAAGGAAGAAAATTATCGTCGGATCGAACGGTCTTACGGATCATTCTGCAGGTCCTTTTCTCTTCCCGGACATATCGATCAGGAAAAGATCAAGGCTGATCATGGAAATGGTGTTCTAAAGATCACCATGCCCAAGAAAAAAGAGCTGAAGCCGAAAACAGTAAAAATAGTAAAAGCCGGAGAGAAAAAACCCAATTAATCAATCCAAAAAACGCCTGGGTCATTTGATTCCGGGCGTTTTTTTTTGCGGTTTTCAAGACTGAACTAAAGTTAATGTGAAAAAAAATAGGGATAGATCCCATTTATTGTTGCTTTATAAAAGAATATTAATATTTAATTAAATCCGCGCATGCAATGCTTTTGATATTTTCTTTTTTATTTTTTTATATGATGGAGGAGGGCCTGTAGTCACTTTTTTTCTGTTAATGAATAAAGCGTCAGATATGCCCCATTCATTAAAAACTTCCTTATCAAAGGTATTGATCTCTTGAAAAACAATCCTATCGCCAAGTTCCAGGGATGCACGTTTTGCTCTTTCATGGATCATATTGTAAGCCGGGCACCATCCATTTATAAATCCTGTCACCGTGACCTTGTTTGGGTCCAATTCCTGCTTTTTTTTGGCTATGATCCACCTTGGTGGCACTGCATCATCTGAAAATGGCTTCCACAAGAGAACCCTCCCCATAAATCCTTCTTTTTCAACCCTTGCATATCCCTGTTTCTTGAACCAGGATGCTTTCATCCAGACCGGTATTGGCACGCCCCAAGCTGCCAATCCTTTAGCCCCTTTCTTTCTCACATCTTCTTCTGCTGCCTTTATTAATGCTTTCCCGATTCCTTTTTTTTGATAATTCCCAACTCCCTTATTTTTATATCCATGGACCCAGATACAAAGGATAAAATAGAGATTCTTGCCTTCAACATATGAGTGTTCAATAGGGATGTATTGGATCATGCCAACGGGTTTACTCTCCTCGTTTAGGGCTAATTTCACGCCCAGTCCCTTGTCTTTCATCTTTTGAAACCAGAGTTGTTTATGATCTCCGGCTTCTTTGATCTCATCTGACCAGTCTTCCAGGCATACAAAATAATTGTCTTCATGTTCTTCTGTTAAACTAACAATTTTCATGATTCCCTCCATGATTTCATATTATTTTTGTTATGTCAAAAAAGGCAAAGTTTTCAGATCCACTCAATACACGAAAATTGAAAGTTATAAATTAAAACGATTGAATGAAAAAGGGATTGAAAAATATTTATCTTGAACTATTCAAAAAAACATCGCCATTTTTTTATGAATAGTTCAGGTTAGAAGAAAAAAAGAGTTAAAACAATCGATAATACTTGCTAAAATGCACTCAACAAGTCTAATGAATTAGAAAATTTACTTAGAGGTAACAAATCCATAATGAAAAAACATCAAGATAAACTCAAATTAACTGCCAAGCAATTCCTTAAATGTGTAGGAAAAAGATATATTATTTTATGTCTAAGCATATTATTTCTCTTAAGTATTTCTGGTAGCTCAGCTCAACAAGAAAATATTTCTGCAGCTAATTCCGAATACAAACTCTGGTACCTGCAGCCTGCCAAAGAGTGGGTTGAGGCATTGCCAGTCGGAAATGGCAGATTAGGTGCCATGGTATTTGGAGGTGTTTATATAGAACGTATCCAGCTTAACGAAGAAAGCCTGTGGGCAGGGAAACGGTTTAATACAAATAATAAGAATGCGCTTAAAGACCTTGCCGAGATCAGGAGGCTTATCTTTGCAGGAAGGATAAAAGAAGCTTATGAACTGGGGAATAAAAGCCTTCTGGGGAATCCTCCCCGCTTACGTTCTTACCAGACCCTGGGGGATATTTACCTCTCTTTTGATAGTACTGCTGGTTACTCGGATTATAAAAGAGAGCTAATCCTCAATTCAGGGATCAACAGGACAATTTTTAAATTAAAAGATGTAACATATATACGGGAAGTGTTTGTTTCCGCACCGAATAATATTGCTGTTATAAATATTTCTGCCGATCAACCGGGAAGCATCAACATTGGAATTGAACTTAAAAGAGAAAAGGATGCAAAAATTACCGGTGATAAAAACCGGCTGATTCTGGAAGGCCAGATCATTGATGAAACTACACCTGACGAAGGAAAGGGCGGAGCACATATGAAAT